>NZ_FRBE01000023.1 GCF_900142535.1 Fibrobacter sp. UWEL | reverse complement strand
TCCGGGTCAGCAGTCAAGGCACGGCCAGTCTTACCGCCATCCATACTGATCATGGGAACTGAAGACATCCAGTCTTCGTAGTCCGGCGGAATCATCACATAAAGGACTTTTTCTGGAATCCCTTCAGACAACTCCGCAAATACGCCCTGCACGAAAAGCAACAGTACGGCAACAAAAAAATGTTTCAGCAAATTTCTTGTATTCATCATTTGCCCCTCTTTTAGAACAGCCAGAAGGCAACGTTAAATTGCATTTGGAACGTCTTTGGAGAATCGTCTTCATCATACAACGACGTCAATCCAGTCATCAGTCGTAGACTAACATCCATTGTCTTCATTCCAACCTGCTTCGTCACGCCCAATGCAAACATCAAACCCAGTTCCGTCGCAGATGCAAAGTTTTTATTCTTATACGTATAATCTCCCCAATTACTTTCTATATCAATCTCCGAATTAGAATGCAAGCAGAAGGATACCATAGGGCCCGCCTCAAGGTATACAAGATTTGGGATAGTAAATCTTACTAGCACGGGAATATCAACATTCCATTGTGTTTCAAAAAAATCAATTTTGACATCATCATACTCTTCCGGTAAGGAAATATCGTGCCAAGTCAAGGAAACGCCCATATTTGTCCTACCACGACCTCGACGTAAAGCACCATCCACTTCAACGTGGCCACCCCAATAAGGGTGTGGTGCAAAAAGGATCGACAACCCTATATTAAAGCCTAATGCCCAATAGTTTTGCATCAAGTCCTTTGCATTAGACGTCTTTATGGAGTACCCATCATAGTCTCCAGCAATTTCATCCAACCCGAGAAAACTTCCCCACAAGTCGTTGTAGGACAAAGCCGCAAGAACTCCAAAATTCCACGTTCCTAAAGAGTTTTGTGGCTGTTCCGGTACTGGATTTTCACTTTCCTTTTCAGCCGAAGCATTTTTGAACTCTTCTTTGACTTGAACCAATTCCTCTTCAACATCGTCTTCTTCAATTGGAGCAGAAACTAAAACAATGGGTTCAGATTTCATTTCGTGCTTATACTCAATCGTCTCATGCCATGCCAAAGGGATACTCAACACTTCCTGACGACTAGAATCGCCTACAGAAATTTTAGAACACAAGGGCACTGTTCCCACAAAAGGAGTCTGCCCCACTTCCACGCCATCCACATAAACGGACACAATGGCAGGCTCCCCATCTTTTTCAACATTCAGCGACAATCCACTAACTCCACGAGTCAATGCCCCGTTAAATACATAGTGCTGATCCTTAACGATCATCGCCTCAAATTCCATGGGATCATAGCAGGAATGATCTATGCGAACCTTATGCATACCAAGTCCAAGTTCCATTTCATTCCTTGAAACAATAGAATCATCTACTCGCATTTCTAATTCACGATCATTACCCATCAAATCTGGATAGGCAGGATCTAATTTCAAGAACCCAAATGCAGGAGACAATTTCAAGATAACTTTCTGATCATTTTCAGACACTATTACCGCAGCACCACCGTCCTCATAGCGATCTTTCACCACCAAAAAACGGTGTTCGCCTTCTTCCACCTGAATCTTACAGGGGGTGCTGGTACACTTGGAAATGGGACGGCCATCAATACTGAGGGCAGCACCTGCAGGTTCTGTCACCACGTTGATCACAAAGGACTTTTTCTTATCCACCGCAAAGGCGGAATAGTCCTGTATGAAACCAAAACCGCCACCAAATCCACTCACGTTCTGTTTAATCTTCTTGAAAAATTCGTAGGACTGTTCCTGAATCAGCTGGAGCAGAGCATTCACGTTATCCCCACGACCCGTAAAGCTGCCAACCAGTTTGCCGGAAGCGGTTGCGTAAAGTTCCGCCGTGAGGGAAAGCTGTCCACCGAAAACAGCAATATGGGCCTGAACCACATAGTCGGCGGCAATCTTACGACCCGTTTCTGCGAGACATTCCCCCTCACAGTCCTCGATTTTTGTACCGGGCGGCAACATGACGGAGATGTTCTCTCGAGTCATAATCGTGTAGTTCTGTTCGGCAGGGAGCACTTTTAGGGCGGCGTTGCGCAGTTCATCCGTCATGTAACGGCATTCCTGGACACTCACCTGAGATTCCTTGGCGGCCACAGTTTCCAACACGGCAACATGAGTTGCCGACACCACCATGGGGAAAAGAAAAACCAACAATACAAACAGGAACTTATTCATCTTAAAATTCTCACTTCTCATTTTAAGATAATTTTATTTTACAGAAAAAGAGCCCACAGTTTTTTACTGCAGGCTCTTTTTGTAGTCCATATTGTAGTGCCGTGGTTCGGCGAGCTCACCAACCTTTGAGATTAGCGCTTGCCTTCCTTCTTGTAACGAGCAATGCATTCCTGATAGAAGTCGTAGGTCTGCTGAGCGATTGCCTTCCAGCTGAAGACGTCGATAGCGCGCTTACGGCTCACTTCGCCCATCTTCTTTGCCATTTCAGGATTTGCCAGAATGGTATTCAGCTTGTTAGCGAAATCCGTCTGGAAAGCCTTGGGGTCGGCAGGTTCGAAGTTAGTTTCGGAAACAGCCTTCAGGGGAACCAGGAAGCCAGTTTCTCCATCCACGATGATTTCGGGGATGCCGCCCACAGCGCTACCCACCACAGGAGTACCACAGCTCATGGCTTCCAGGTTGATAATACCGAAAGGTTCGTAAAGGGAGGGGGTAGCAAACACGGTAGCGTGGCTGTAAAGGACACGCAGTTCTTCGTGAGG
This sequence comes from Fibrobacter sp. UWEL, assembly GCF_900142535.1. Classification (NCBI taxonomy): domain Bacteria; kingdom Pseudomonadati; phylum Fibrobacterota; class Fibrobacteria; order Fibrobacterales; family Fibrobacteraceae; genus Fibrobacter; species Fibrobacter sp. UWEL. The sequence continues at coordinate 42,928 of NZ_FRBE01000023.1, read as the reverse complement.
AACAGCTTCCTGAATCCAGATGACGCCATCGCGGGTCTTCTGGACTTCTTCGATGAGGTTGCGGCATTCGTCTGCCAGTTCCTGAGTATCAGGAGCACCAGCACAGAGAACCACCTGGGCACCTTCATCAATCTGGGGAATAGCCTGAATCAGCTGGCTAATGCCCTTCTGGCGGGTAATGCGGCCAACGAACAGCACGAAAGGCTTGCTGGGATCCACGCCCCACTTCTTGAGAATAGCTTCGCTGAAGGTGGGCTGGTAGAAATCCGGATCAATGCCGTTGTAGATGACCTTCACGCGATCTTCAGGAACGCCATAAAGCTTCATCACGTCACGCTTCATGCCCTGGCTCACAGCGATAACGCCGTCGGCAGCTTCGTAAGCGGTCTTTTCAATCCAGCAGCTCATGGCGTAGCCGCCATCACCCAGCTGTTCGGATTTCCAGGGGCGGTGAGGCTCCAGAGAGTGGGTGGTCAAAATCAAGGGGCACTGCAACAGGCGGGAAGCGAGAACGCCGCCAAAGTGGCTGTACCAGGTGTGGCAATGAATGACATCGATGTCATCCATAGAGGCAGCCCATTGCAGGTTAATGTCCAGGGGCTTGAAAATCTTCTGGAAGCGGTCATCCTTCGGGGAGAGGCCCAACTTGCGGTTAAAGCCAATAGCACGAATGTTATTTTCATCTTCGTCCTGCGGACCAAAGCAGCGGGCTTCCACATGGCAAAGCTTTGCCAGTTCCTGAGAGAGGAACTTAACGTGAATACCTGCACCACCATAAATTTCCGGCGGGAACTCATTAGTAAGGATAGCTGCGTTCATAATAGTCTCCAGAGGCGGTAATTCGACCGCCCTACACCACAAATATATAACAAAAAAGCGTTGAAAACGCGAGTAAGCAAAAAACAAGAGGTTCTTAACCACACGTACAGCCCGAGCGGTATATCCGTGAGCCGGAGGCGACTTGTATTAACAAGTCGTCGCAGGCGAGAGCGAAGGCAAATCGTAGGTTCTTAACCACACGTACTGCCTGAGCGGTATAACCGTGAGCCGAAGGCGACTTGTATCAACAAGTCGTCGCAGGCGAGAGCGAAGGCAAATCGTAGGTTCTTAACCCAACGTACTGCCTGAGCGGTATATAAAAAGACTCCCCGACCTTCGCCGGGGAATCCTTGGAGTGTGTTATGTAGAGACTTTTTCTAACGGATTAGAAATTCTTGCACTGACCCTTGTAGTGGCCAGGAGTACCCGGAACGGAGCCGTTAATATAGGCACCATTGGAACCCACGAACTGAGACTTACGGAAGTCTTCGCCACCCAGATGCCAACGCATCCAGGAAACGGTGAGTGCCATGCCATCCCACGGACCAGAACCATGACCGAAGTTATTGCCTTCCATCTTAATCAAGCAGGCAGGAACCTTCACGTTGTTCTGGTAATCCTTTTCGGCATTGGGAGCTTCAGAACCCACTTCGCCGTAAACAAGAGCGATGGACTTGCCGGAAGGTACATACTGAGCAGCACCGCCACCCAGGTCACCACTGTTGTTCATGACAGCAGTAATCACGCGGCTATCCTTAATGAGGACCTGTTCAGATTCCAGACCACCCATGGAGTGACCAGACGCGCCAACCTTGGTGAAGTCCAGCTTGTTGTACAGCGGGCTGTTAGAATCCTTGGCCTGCTTTTCCAGCCAGTCAAGAGCAGGAATAGCCTTGGAAGCATCACCAGGAGAGCTGCTCAAGGCAATCACAACGAAACCATGAGAAGCAAGACGACGAATCATGCCTTCGTATGCACCAGGAGCAGTACCGCCACCCGGGCCCCAGATCACGATGCCGTGCTTCTGGGTGTCAGACATGCGCTTGGGATAAGACAGAATTGCACCGCCATCGGCGCCAGTATTAGTCTTGTATTCCACTTCCATGTAGTTCTTGTTTTCGTCCGTATCAGTAGAGAGGTAGATACCCTTCGGAGCTTCAGGAGCCACAGAAGAAGAAGACGGAACAGGAGCGGCAGAAGAGCTAGAAGCAACCGGAGCAACGCTAGAGCTAGAGGCTACAGCCGGAGTAGTTGCAGAGCTAGATGTTGCAGCAGGAGTAGTTGCGGAGCTGGATGCTGCAACGGGATCCACAACGGGATTTGCGGCAGAAGAAGAGGTTGCGGTAGGATCAGCAGGACCCACAGTCGGATCAGCAGAAGCAGAAGAACCGACAACCGGATCAACAACAGGATTCTGGGAAGGATCTGCAGCAGCTGCAGAAGAATTTGCTACGGGATTGGTGGTAGGATCCACAGTCGGATCAACAACAGGATCAACAGTCGGGTCTACAGAGGTAGAAGAACCCGGGGCGACGATAGGATCGTCATTGGTAGAAGGGCTAGTAGAATCGTCACAGTTGACGAATGCCAATGCACTTGCAAGGATAAGGCTCTTTACAGCAATCCCCTTGAAGAACTGAGATTTCATATGGACTCCTTTTTTGGTTCGCGTTGTCACCCATACGTCTATAAAGTACCTTGTTTTAAGGGGTAAAAATACACCAGAACACAACTTCTCGTGGATAAAATGTCAACGGGGAATGTTTACAAAATGGCGAAATCCGCGTGATTTCAAGGTTTTGTAATTTACATTACCACAAAGAAAAAGTCCACGTTATAAAACGTGGACCTTTGCGTTATGAAGATAGATTAACGCAGTCTATCGTTAATACTTGCCAGGAATTCCGCACGGGTCTTTTCGTCCGTCTTGAATCGTCCCAGCAGCTGAGTGGTCACCATGGTGGCGCCGGGCTTTTTAATGCCACGCATGGTCATGCACATGTGGCTAGCTTCCAGCACAACAGCAACGCCCTTGGGCTGCAATTCCTTCTGGATCAGTTCCGCAATCTGGCGAGTCATGCGTTCCTGAATCTGGGGGAAGCGGGCATAGAATTCCACAACGCGAGGAATCTTGGAAAGCCCCACCACACAATCCCCAGGAATGTAGGCAATGTGGGCCTTGCCCGTAAAAGGCAGAAAGTGGTGTTCGCACATACTGGCGAAGGGAATGTTAGGTACCACGATCATTTCGTCGTACTTTTCGTGGAAGCGGGTCTTGAGAATATCTTCCGCCTTCAAGTCACCAGAAAGGCTGCTCATGACTTCGGCGTACATCTTGGCAACGCGCTTGGGAGTTTCCTGCAAACCTTCGCGGTTCACATCCTCGCCCATTCCTTCAAGAATCATCTTGAAGCCATCTTCCATCATCTTTAAGTTCATAAAAGCCCTCTGGTTTTTGTGACGCACAATTTAGAAAAAAATGCAAGATCCTTCGACTCCGCGCTACGCGCTTCGCTCAGGATGACGTGAAAGGGGGCGTATGCGCTTCGCTCAGGATGACGTAAAGGATGTTAGTCCTTCACGCATACGACCTGAGCCATGGGGAACAAGTCCTTGGGACATTCCACAATACGGCGAGCGACTTCCGCCTGACCGCTGTATCCATACTCGTAGCAATATTGAGTATTTTCATCCTTCTCGGTACTGGTCCATAGCAGGGTATAATAATGTTTGTAGGTTCCGCCACAGGCATTCTTTTGATAGGATTCCGAAATTGGGCTATCGTTACGAACCATAGTGTTCATGGTCGGGTAAGCCAAAAAATCACTGGCGGTAAATTCTGTCGAATCCGGGACATGGAATCCTGTAGGACAGAATGTCTTTGCAGTTTCCCAGGAAACAAAGGTATCTTCATTCCTACTGAGCACAGTAACCATGCCAGGTCCCGCCGTATACGTTTGGTTTTCCCCGTATAATTCTCTGAAATACGTACAAGTATTGGTCGGAGTGACGCGTGCAGCCCAAGCGTCATAAAAATCCACAAAGCTAGCACTGGAGAGACTCTCATCAAAATTTTCAGTACTCTGCTCAGCTCTCAATGCATTGAGATAATAGATTCCTGGGCCACGCTGGCTGTGGATAAACAAGTTGGAGCCATAGAAATACGCATCGTAAGTCGTACCGGCAACATCCACCTTACTTACCGTAAGCTTTGTTCCCTGATGGTAGAAGACATAATCCGTACCATCTACGGTCACCTTGTAGGTAGAATCATTTTCATAGACACCCCCTGCAATCTTTTTAGGGGCAGCACCGGCAGGAGCTTCCAGAGGTGATTCTGAATAGCTGATTTTACTCCACAGGTTCGTTTCCACACAACCATAAAGTGCGTCAAAATCTTCGCTGTAGTAAAGCGTAGAACCTGTAATGCTATCACACTTACCATACTTATCCTCATACTTGCGCAGGATTGAAATTTCGGCAGCAAGAGGTTTCCAGTAATTAGAATCGCAGACATAGTAAGAAGTATCCACCTTAACTTCTTCACCCAGATTTTCATCAAGGTTACAGACAAGTCCCTTCAGCACAGGTGGCGTAATAAAACTATCGGGAGCAACACTCCAGTCGCCATCGAGACAGCGATAGAAAACACTGTCATATTCTACCAGACGATTATTGGTCTTCGTATCACACTGATCCATATTGAGGACCGGCGGGATTGTGCCCTCCTCCGTCAAGAGTTCCCAGGTTCCAATACTATAGATACAAGCGGGGCACTGAACCTCACAGATATAGTAGTGATTGTCCCTAAAAACTACTCTATGGTGACTACCACTTTTGCAGGAATCGCCATAATAATCGGGAGCAGGAATGGTATCCCACTTACCGGTAGACAGGCATTCTAGATAAACCGAATCCGGAGTTACCGTCTTATCCCCAATGACATAGTCATAGACATTGCCACAGCGTCCCACATAATACTCCAAGGAATCAATAGCCTTCCATTTACCACCCACACAGCGGATCATCTGTCCATCCAGAATTTCCTTTCGATTATTCATGAGGGAATCCTTGGTACAGGCGCCAAATTCCATGGAGGCTAAAAAATTCAGGTAAGTCGAATTCGCATATTTCTGGACCTCATCCGAAAAGGTTTCAGAGCCATCGTCCTGTTTCCACTGGCACTTTCCATCTGGACAAACGCACAGGTACAGAGTGTCATCCAAATAACGAGTCCATCCTTTCATGATTGCATCGCAAGCGCCATAAATGGACGTTAGAAGGGTATCCTTATTGGTTTCCACTTTCCAGCTGGAAGAATTTTTCGCACAGAGATAATATTCACCGTTATGCCTACGGACCAAGACGCTATCGTTTAGGCAAAGTCCCAAGGTATCTTCCATGGAAGAGACCAGGCGCCACATGTTCCACCCAGAGGCAGAATACGAACTCTTTTGGCCGTCGTATACAAAGGCCCTCCCATTATATTCGCTATTCTTATTCTTAACGGAATCCAGAGTTCCAAATGCGCCGCCATTGTTAAACATTTGCGTTCCATAAACTTCGTCCCACAGAGGCATGTAAATACTGTAGGAATAGAGATCCATCAGGGAGTCCCTGGTGTTCAGTTTATTACCGGCACTTGATTCCGAGATCCGTTCTTCAAAGCGGAGGGCTCCATCGGCTAAATGCAGCTTCGCAGCAGAATCCAGCAAGACGCCCTTTTCATAACGTTTCTGAAAATCCTTGAAGTCACTATAGAACGTGGAATCCGATTCAAAATAGCGGCAATAGAAATAAGGTCCCAGATGATAAGATGAATTACCGAACTGGTTCTTATATAGGCTATTGGCATAGGCCTTACCCACAACCGCTTCCAGTTCCGCCTCCGCAAGGGTAACCGCATCGTCCAGCTTGTAGCCTTCTTCCTTTACCAATTTCGTCACCCGAGAAAAAGACAGTGCCCCCAGCAAATACTGGTAGTGGTAACCATCGCTAGTCACGTTTAGATACTGGCTAAATTCCATGGTTTCATCAGAGCCTTCCATAGGAAAGATGGAAACCACCTTCACGTAAGGAGATTCCAATTCCACTTCCTCGGACTGAAAACCATAACGGAAGGTTGTACCCATATAGCCATAAAAAATGACGGCCTTTTCCTGCACGGGCAATTCTTCATAACCAATAGAGTCCAGTTTGTCATTCAGGAAAACCAGACGCACTCCAGAAGGTTTCATGGTGGGAATATATTCCACAGCACCTTTCACAACAGCTGGAGAAAAACTCACGCCATTTTCGTCGTAGCGCCCCACAACTTTTTCATCCACATCGGTGCAGCCCATAAAGGCCAGCCCGAATAATAAGCACGTAATTAAAAAGATTTTCCTAACCATAAAACGTTAATCCTTTACGCATTCCGCCTGGACCATAGGATACAAATCCTTGGGACATTCCACAAAGCGTCTTACAACTTCCTTATCAAAGTAATCATAGGCGTGCTCGAAACAATACTGAGTATCGGCATCCTTTTCGGTACTGGACCAGAAAATATCATAAAGTCGCCGGGCACCGGCATTTTCTGCAATGGGAGAATCGTTTCGATAACCTCTCAAAAGAGTCTGTAGGGACAGTTTTGCAGTGGTTTTCCATTCCAAGGTATCGGGAATATGATATCCTTCCGGGCAGAACGCCTTGGCGGTTTCATAATCCATATAGGAGTTTTCGTTACTCCAGAACGCAAGAGCTCCGCCTGTAGTGTCCCCACGGGTCTCGCCGTCACGATCCTGCTGGACACGGAGTTTCCAATCGGCGAAGAAAGCGTCAAAACTTTCGCTCTTGTCGGCAATGTCCCGAACCTTCACGCTGTCATCGCCCCCGCGACGACTGTGCAGGAAAATATTGGAGCCTTCTACATAGGGATCGTACTTGTAATTCGCGGTGACAGCCTCTCCCTCATAAGCCTTGGTCGTAAACAGATGCCTTTTCCAGAAGCCGTTAGACTGAGTGCAAAACTCATAGGTAAGTCCCTCCACCTCTACACGATACAAGGAATCGTCCAGGAATTCGCCACCGGCAACCAGCTCCGTACTCCCATCGTAGTTCAGAGTGTACACTCCCAAATGCACGCTATCGCCATCCGCCTGCTTCATACAGCCATAGAGCCTTTTCAAGGTATCGCACCAGAGAAGGGATGTTCCCTTAAGTCCATTATCGCAGTAACCCTTGTAGGAATGAATAAACTCATACTCCAGAGTCTTTTCGGCGGAAGCTTCCCGCCAGACGTAATTGTAGCACTCGTAAACGATTCCCTCCGACTTCACAAGGTCCCACCAATTATCACGAGCACAGAAATAACCGTCCCTATTTGGAGCAGGCACTTCATCCCTAGAGGCAGTGCGCCAGTGGCCATCGCAGATATACAGGCTATCATTATAGGAGACCACATTTCCACGGAAATGGGCATCGCAGGGTTCCTTGTAGGTGGGCGGCACCTTTTCCGATTCTCCCAAAACACGCCATTCATACCCCGTGCAAAGATACTGATGGCCGTCGTGTTCCACCGCCTCGTATTTATTTGTGGAGTCACAACGTTCTTCGTAATAGGCGCCCACAGTAGAGGGAATCCACTCGTTTCCATCGCAGATTCGATAATCGTTGGAATCGGCATAGTGGATGACGCCCTTGGAACCGTCGCGGTCCTCGTTGCAGAAGCCCAGATTGTAATCAATCACATCAACAACATTCCAATACTGATTGTCGCACAGGAAGTATTGTCCATCCACCAAAGCGTTCTCGCCTGCCCTTGAACTATCGCAGTTTCCGTTTTCCAAGGCGGCACGGGCATCTGCCAGAGCTTCATCCTTGCTCAAGTCAGTGACGTAATGCATCTCGCCCCAGCCATTGATTCCCTTGCCATAATAATCATCATATTCAGCAGGTCCCGTGGTCCAGATGTTCCCCAGTCCTTCCTTACTCCAGGAACAGATATATAGGGAATCACCATAGTAGCGCAGTCTCTCTCTAGGAACCTCCACACCGCAGATTCCATACTTCGAACTGACAAGTTCATTCATCAGTATACGGCCATACTTGATGGTATCCGAAGAAACTTCCCAGGCATGATTCATGATATTGCAAGAGTAAAGCTGTTCCTCATAGATTCCATATACGGACTGACGACCACAATAGCCAATGGACTTTTCCATATCCGTCAACGTACGCCAAGCATAGCGACCAACTGAATAGGCACATACTACAGGTTCATCCATATATCTACTTAGGGAATCCCGAATGGTATCTTGCAGGACAATACTGTCCTGAACGCAGGAATCCAAGCCGAAAGCATCGGCCATTGAATTCAGTGCAGGAGAGTAGAGGTACCAAAGATTGTAATTATCCGTTCTCACCAAAGTATCTGCTATATCCATATAGAAATCCGCAGCACGGATCCTGATGGAATCGGGAATCTGGTCGGCAGTGGCAAGGACGCGCCTCAACTCTTTCAGATCATGATAGAACAGACTATCGTAACGTACATAACGGCACAGGAATCGAATATCGTCGTGAACCGTATTGTATTCCTTAAAGACGGAGCCAAATATCTGATGGGCGGAATCAATGGCGTCATTGAAAGGAACACCTTCCTTCAGGAAACGTTCCACTCTCTCTGTAGCCATCGCCTTGGCAAGACTTAACTGAACCTCCGTACCTCTGATAAAAAGCTTACCCGAGTTCTGACGGACAAAGTCCATGTAGTATTCAAAATCCATCTGCTGGGAACCGGAATTTCCATAGACTTGCAGCAACAGCTTTACGTAAGGGGAATAGAATTCCACCGTATCCGTTGTGCCATAATAAAACCCAAAATCGGCTTTTTCAACGGTGGCCCCGACGGTATCCACCGAATTCAGGTCGTAATCCAGACGAACCACCTGTGCATTCAGGATTTTAAAACCCGCGGGAAAATCAACCTTAAACTTTACACAGCCCGGCGAGAACAGTTCGCCTGACGCGTCCAGACGGGTGACAACAACTTCGCCAGAATCAGTGGTACAACCCAGCAGGAAAAGTACAGCCAGTAAACAAAAAAACGTAACCCAATTTCGATAAGACATTCTCTTAACCCTTTAGCCTCTAAGACTATAGGGTTAAAGATACAATATCATGTAAATAAAAACAAACGCTACTTGTCCAAAGGCAGCATCAGCACGCGGGATTTGCGGCTATGGTTGTAATGGTCGCGCTTGGTCTTGGGCAGTTCTTCCACCGTTCCGTCCACGAAACCAAAGTGATAGAACCAGTCTAGAGCCTGAGTGGTCAACAGGAACAACTTCTTGTAGCCCTTCATGCGGCCCACTTCGATCAGGTGACGCACGATAGCGTCGCCGATACCGGACTTGCGGTAGTTGGCACCCACAGCGATACCTGCAACTTCCGCCATGCCGTCTTCGAATTCATGAAGAGCGCCGCAGCCGTGAATGCTGTTATCGATGTTATACACCACGTAGTCCTTGAGCTTTTCGGAAATGCTTTCCTGAGTTCTCGGGACCAAGAAGCCCTTGTCGATGTAGTCCTGCATAATGCGGAGAATATCGGGAATGTCTTCCATGTTTGCCGGACGAATACTGGAGTACTGGTTGGCGTACACCATGGTACCGTCACCGCGGGCGGAGAACACTTCCTGAAGCAAGCTTCCCTGGAATTCACCACTAAGCAAGTGGACACGATTTGCGCCAGCCTTGCAAGCGTGAATAGCATTCAGCAAGTAGTCCATCTGGGCGAAGTTCAAGGAATCAGAATTCAATTCCAGAAGTTCCTGGGCCTGGTCCACATCCATAGCGGAAATAAGGCCGTTGTCGGTAGGTTCCAGATACTTGGTGTTCTTGCCAGTCACAAGACCTTGCAGCTTAATACCATCCTGGTTACCGATGAAGAACAGCTTGCCCACCTTCAGGTACTTGCAAAGTTCGGTGGCCAGTTCCGTAGAGCTAATATTGTAAGCGTGACCAATCTTGTTCCAGCCGATAGGCGGAATGATAGGCACGAAATTCTCATCCAGCAGCTGTTCCAGAATATCCTTCTGGATACGTTCGATGCGGCCGGTGCGCATATAGTCCACACCGTTCACCACACCCATGCTGCGGGCCAAAATCCAGTTACCCTGAATACCACGGAGGCCGCTTGCCGTCAAGTGACTCATGATATGCTGGGCAGCCCCCAGGGAGGCCTGTTCCACATGGGGCAGGGCCTCTTCGCAAGTCAAGCGGACACCGTTATGGAACTTAGATTCCAAGCCCCAAGCCTTCAGCTGGGCGTCAATGGAATTGCGGGTTCCGGGCACGATAATGATTTTAATGCCGGACTTATGGAGAAGTCCAATATCTCGCATGAGCACCGGGAAAAGCGGGTGACTCATCAGGTCGTCTTCGATTTTCAGGACAAACAGCTGGCCCTTGAAGCGTTCCATATAGCCGAACACTTCGCGAATGAAACCTGCAACTTCAAAATGCTGGGAGGTAAAATCATTTGGGTTCATGTAGGGAAAGATAGGAAAAAGGGGATAGGAGATAGGGGATAGGGAATAGAAAATCGGGGTCAGAAAGTAGTGACAGGAGACTTTTTAAGGAGCTACGGTCCAAACCAGTACTTTCTCAATTATCGACCGTAGTAATTCCGCTTTTCCCCCGTTTTACGCTGTAATCCAGCCGTTTCCAGAGGAAAAAAGCACCCAAGCCATAACGATAGCGGTGTTTTTTACGGTTGAATTGCGGAATTTTTCCAATTTCTACCGTAGTTGAAAGTTAAGTTGGCAAGCCACTACGGTCTAAAACAAGCATTCAGACTATTTAAACCGTAATCTCTTCATGTTGTAGCAACGAGCCGCAGCACACGACCATCCGCCTCCAAAAAATTCGATTACAAATGGGGACCCCCATATTCGGGAATTGTAAGATGGGTGGTCATATCCAAGGTATCGCCACGGCCGTACTGGTCCTTGTAAACCAACTTCCACTGGATGGTGGTATCGGCGGTAAGAAACCCAGCGGAAGTATCCACCAGTTTATAGGTTTTTCTCATCAAGGATTCAGGTAAACTCGACTCACATACAATTGGATTGGTTACAGTAACGACTTCCGTCAGAAGCGCAGAGAACAAACAGCTGCCATCATTACTGCGGATTCCAGAATAATAACGATCACTAAAATCCCAAACCTCGTACCAAATGTTTTTTTCCGGAAGGCCAATCGCCTCTAGGCTATAGTTTGAAGAAAATTTCTGGGAAACACCACAGCCCGCTCTTGAAAATTCTGCAAAATGCTTTTTCACAGAATCACCATCGAATTCAGGGACTTTCGCATAGGGAATATAATCCGTCAAAGGATGATCACCGTAGTTCAATTCTACGTAAACCGTATCCCTGATATAAACCAGTTCACTACATTCGATTTGCTGTTCTGTATCGGGATCAAAGCATATCCTTACTGCATAGGAGTCACGATTAGAGCATTCTCCCCCACAAGTAAAGGCGCCATCCTCTTTAATATTACAGCGCTTTGAATTCCATTCCTGAATATCGCCACTTCCCGTCTTAATCTGGTAAATGGTGTCGGTGACATATATCGTTTTTACGTCGGCCACAGAAGAACTGGAAGGTTCATTCGTCGCAGAACTTGGCGAACCAGAATCGCAACCTGCAAGAACACCAGCAAAAACAAATGCGCCAACAGCGGCAATTTTAAAAAAATTCTTTCTCATTCCATACCCTCTTTATTGACGAAATTAAATATAAACTAAAAAGGCGCCACCCTCATGGGCAGCACCTTACAATGCATTTTGCCGTAGCTTAAATCACTTCTTTTTGCTGTCGGACTTTGAGGGCTTTGCCTCGGTTTTCTTTGCTTCGGCCTTTGCGGGCTGGGCTGCGGGAGCGGGTTCAGTTGCAGGAGCTGCGGCAGCACCTTCAGCAGGCTTTTCGGCGGGCACTTCGGCAGGCTTCGCTTCGGCAGCAGGAGCAGGTTCCGGATTGGTCACATTTACCTTCAGCAGTTCCACTTCAAAAACCAGCATGGAGTTGCCAGGAATAATGGAGGACACGCCTTCTTCACCGTAAGCGAGAGCGCTGGGGATCCAGGCTTTAACCTTCTGGCCTTCCTTCATGACCTGAAGCAGGTCCTGCCATCCTTCGATGACAGCGCCTACAGGGAATTCCAGCGGTTCGCCGCGCTTGACGCTATTATCAAATTCGGTACCGTCCAGCAAGGCACCAACGTAATGTACCAGCACCTTGTCTTCTGCCTTGGGAGAAATACCTTCGGCATCCTTCAGGATCTTGTACTGCACACCCTTGGGAGTCACCTTCACAGTGGTATCCATAATGTTCTTAGCCAGGAACTGAGCCTGTTCATCCAGAGTCTTCTGGGCGGCGGCCTTTGCATCCGCATCCTTCTTGGCCTGCATCTTCAGGAGAAGTTCCTGCAGAGCAACTTCCGCTACGGAATCGGTCAGGAGAGCCGGGCGGGTGGAATCCACTTGATCGCTAATGGCATCCATCACCAGTTTCATGTTCAGCGGGACATTGATATTAGATACGGCCTTACCCAGGTCCATGCCCAGCGCGTAGCTGTAACGGTTCACCGGATCGTTCATATCGGCCACCACGCGGGCGGGAGCGGCAGGTGCTGCGGGAGCAGCGGCAGGTTCTACTGCCGGCTTGGGAGAGCCGCTGCAAGCGACCAGGGAGCCGCACAATGCGACGGTGGAAAACAACGCTAACTGCTTGACTGTCATATTAATAACCTTCTTTTTCATCCTTCGGGGTCAATTTTTTGCCCCTAAAATAGGTTTTTCAAGTCAAAAGGAACGGATAGAGAACACTTTTTAGTGCTCCAAAGGCCCATTTTACCCCCTCAAAATAGCGAAAAAACGCCACAAAAACAAGTTCACGCAACAAAAATCGCCGATTTTCTTCAAAAAACGGCAATTTTATCCATTTTCGCAGAAAATAAGGTTTTTGTAAGAAATAGCCAAATTGCCCTTTGATTTGTAAACAAAAGTTATTAACTTTGGGCTCAAGAAAGAGAAAAGGGAGAAAAACAATGAACCACTTCATGAACATCGTTGCAGAAGCGACCGCCAACAAGGAAAAGTTCGATAGCGATCTGAACAGCCTGAAGGCAAGCCTCAGCCAGTCCATCAAGGGTGACAACGACGTAATCGTAAAGGCCGCCCCCAAGACCGGTTGGCTCAAGGGAAGCCTTTCCTACCCCTGGGTTCTGATTTGCAGCATCGCCCCGGCTATCAAGGAAATCTTCTAATTCCTTTGGCCAAGCAGCCGCGGGTTCGCCCGCAATACTATTCAACTTTTGAAAAGAAGCCGCCTTTTGTAAAAGGGCGGATTTTTTTATGCCCGCCATACAAGCGCCCATTCTTTTATTTTCAATACACCATTTAAAACCGCAGGCCTTATTTGTAAATTTGGGCTATAAAAATCAACCTGGAGACCAATATGGCAGCTCTCGTTTTGGACGGCAAGGCACTTGCCAAGACCACCGAAGAAGAACTCAGCGCACGCGTCGCTAAGCTTAAGGAAAAGACCGGCAAGACCCCCATTCTCGCCACCATCCTCGTTGGCGACGATCCCGCATCTGCAACCTACGTGAAGATGAAGGGCAACGCCTGCGCTCGCGTTGGCATGGACAGCATCAAGGTGATCATGCCCCAGGACACCACTACCGAACAGCTGTTGGCCAAGATCCAGGAATTGAACAACAATCCCGACGTGCACGGCATTCTGCTGCAGCACCCGGTTCCCCGTCAGATCGACGAACGCGCCGCTTTCGAAGCTATCGACGCCCGTAAGGACGTGGATGGCGTGACCTGCCTGGGCTTTGGCCGTATGTCCATGGGCGAAAAGGCCTATGGCTGCGCTACCCCCCAGGGCATCATGCGCCTCCTGAAGGCTTACAATGTGGAACTTTCCGGCAAGCACGCTGTGGTTGTGGGTCGCTCCGCAATTCTCGGCAAGCCCATGGCTATGATGCTGTTGAACGCCAACTGCACCGTTACCATTTGCCACTCCAAGACTCCTAACGTTCCCGAACTGGTGAAGCAGGCAGACATCGTCGTTGGCGCTGTCGGCAAGCCGGAATTCATCAAGAAGGAATGGATCAAGCAAGGCGCCGTCGTGGTTGACGCCGGTTACCATCCGGGTGGCGTCGGCGACTGCGAAAAGGGCATGGAAGAAGTTTCCAGCGCATACACCCCGGTTCCGGGCGGCGTTGGCCCCATGACCATCAACACCCTGATCTACCAGAGCGTTGAATCTGGTGAAGCTTACATCCTCGGTTAATACCGATTAGCATCAGCTATAAAAAAACTCGGCGCCTAAAGCGTCGAGTTTTTTCATTTTCAAGAGAGAACTCGTTCACCCTTATTTCTGCTCCGCCGCAGAAACTTCCGCAGGAGTTTCCAAAGAACTTTCGCCCGTTACCGCATCCACCACACCATCCACCAGGAATTCGGTAAAGCGATACATAGCATCAGACACATGACCCTGCGACTCCGTAATTGCCCCTGTGGCAATGTTTCCTGCTATAAAGCCCGTCCAGGTTGCAGCCACTTTCAATGCGGTTACAGCAGCGCTACTGGATTTCTTCGCACGGGGACGCCTGTAGTACTGATTTCCATCGGCATTTCGCGGTGTATCCGCGTCTGTCACAGACGGATCTACAGGAATACTATAATCTACAGGAGCATGAATTTTAAGAGCCTTCAAGGAGTCTTCTGACGTCATGGGCTTTGACGCTGACTTTGCCGGCATCAGCTGGGCACAGCAAAAGCTTGCCACCCCTAACAACATCATCAAGATCTTTTTCATAGCCAAACCTCCCTATAGATATTTAACCCTCAAAAAAGGTGTAAAATCACACCTTCAGCGTAAAATACAAAAAATGATTTTTTGATAACAAGTCCTGCAAGAAAAATGCGAAACTATTTGTATTCCAGGGCTTTTTCGGCGGCGTCTGCCTCGGCGGAGTTAGGCGAGAGGGAATTCTTCAGAGTCTGACTCACGAACTCAATACCCTTATTGATTACGGCACTTTTGGCGGTTTCTTCCAGAGTAGGCGCCGCATTAACAGTACTGATGGAGTCGTCCAGCGCCTGGATATTGGCAGGGAGCGAATCCGCTGCAAGAACCAGAGGCTTATCCTCCTGAAGCTTGACTGAATCAGACACAGTCTTCTTGGCAGACATGAGCTGGGCAAAAGAGCCCGCGGCAAAGACCAGCAGGAAAAACACTACACGAGTTTTTGAAATGCATCCCATTGTGCGTAAAGATAGAAAAATGCTCCCGAGGCATTGTCCTGGGAGCTGGTACATAGGAGGATGTAGAGAGAGATTTATTTGCGAATGCGGACCTGCATGGACTTGCCCTGACCATTGCGCATGATGTAAACACCTGCAGGAGCAGTTTCATACTTGACCAGATTACCGTTCATGTCGAACAGCTGACGTTCTTGAGCACTTACATCCAGACGAATAGCCTTGTGGATTCCATCAGGAGCTGCAGCGCCGTTTTCCAGCTTGATCCAGTCCACATTCAGGTTGTCGTTACCGATGGTGAGACGCAGAGTCTGCTTGCCTGCTGCCAGAGTGATTTCGCCAGCTTCAACTTCGGTGTAAGTATTCCAGTCGCCATTTGCCTTGATGGTGGCATCCAGAGTGCTGGAGCCCACAGCAATAGTCACGGAACCATCAGCAGCGTTACCGGTAGCACCATTCACGGTGACCTTGTACTTGCCAGCAGTCTTCACATCGATGGTGTATTCATAGTAGTCGCCTGCAGAGGTGTAGCCAGCAGCATAACCTGCACCAGCCTTCACGATGCCAGCGTCATCAGTGCGATAACCGGTAGCATCATTATCCGTCTGAGAATGAGAATAGCCATTCACGTCATAGTTTTCTGCTTCAACAGTACCCGGTACTGCGATAGCACCCTTGAAGGGGCTAGAAGTAGAAGCGCTAGAAGCGGGAGTGGAGCCACCGTTGGAAGAAGAACTGGTAGGAGTGGGACCAACAGCTGCGCCATCAGAGGAAAGAACGATATCGCCACCATTGGGGACTGCGTCAAAGTAGATGTAGCCATCCTTGATGGAAGCGTCAATGGCCTTGCCACCCTGAGTAGCGGAAACCTTGGACCAGCTGCTCTTTACGCGGATAGACAGAGGATAATCGTACTTGGAAATATTGTCAGCGATGCTATGAGTCAAGGTGTACGTGATGCTGGATCCAGAAGAAGACTTTTCTGCAATCTTTGCTGCATTACGTTCCTTGATATACATGCCTACAAAACCCATGGGGGCAACCCAGACCTTGGAATCATTTTCCTTGGCCCACTTCAAGGCGCCTTCCATAGCGTCGAGGTTTGTGGGAGAATAGGTTGCGGAACCGTTGTTCTTGCCTTCGAAGCCGTGAGTCAAGAATGCGACCCAACCGCCCTTCTGGATAGCGGAATTCATCTGGTTCTTATAGGCGTCGGTAGTGTTGATGCCAGTAGAACCAGTCATCAGGGACGGAACCTTAGTCCAGTCGGAAGGACCATTCTTGTCCATCACATCGGGAACACTCTGCCAGGAACCGTTACAGATACGACCCACCACATAGTTGCTCTTGACAGCAGAAGCATTGGGGACGTTGCAGTTGGGGTAAGCGACAGTCACGACGCCGTATTTCTGCTTGATCTTGCCTTCAATGTTCTTCTTGGAGGAAGCTTCTTCACCAGACATGTTCTGACCATGAGAGTCGCTATGGCTTGCGATTTCGTGACCGGTATCGGCCATGCCCTGGAAACCGCTCCAGTTGGGATTCCAGCCTGTTACCAGGTTAAAAGTACCCTTGTAACCGTACTTGTCGAACACAGGGGCCGCATCAGAGACCTGACTGGGAGCGCCATCGTCAAATGTGAAGCTGACAGCAGCAGTGCGGAAGCCTGCCCAAGTACCAATTTCCTGAGAAGAAGCAGCGGATACGCCCAAAGCAACCACGGCTGCACCGATCAAAAATTTCTTATTCATAAACACATCTCATCCCATTTTTCTAAGGATAAGTCTCCTTAATTGTAGAATTAGATTTTTTTCATTCCATTTTGGAATATAGACCCCTATATAGTGTTGTAAGGGATTACAACGATTGGCGTTTTTGAGCAAATTTCGCCAATTTGTACAAAAAACTCTCGGAAGCACATCCCGAGAGTCTTTCATAGAGAGAGAGAGAAGATCTTATTTGCGAATACGGATGGACTTGCCCTGGCCATCCCGCATGATGTAAACACCAGCAGGAACGTTCCCGGACTTGATCAGATTGCCGTTCAGGTCAAAGAGCTTGCGATTTTTAGCACTCACATCCAGTTGAACAGCCTTTTGAATGCCATCGGTACCAGGATTCGGTTCAGCGGTGGCACTCGTAAACTTGATCCAGTCCACGTTCAGGTTGTCGTTATTGATGGTAAGGCGAAGAGTCTGCTTACCGGCAGCCAGCTCCATTTCGTCCCCTTCGACTTCGGAATAAGTATTCCAGTCACCCTTGGCGGCAACTGCGACGTCCACCTTCTGGGATCCCACGGAAACGGTAACGGTACCATCGGAATTATTGCCGGTAGCGCCATTGACAGAAACCTTGTACTTGCCAGCGGTCTTTACGTTTAGAGTATACTCGAAGTAGTCGCCAGTAGTGGTATAGCCCACAGCATAACCTGCGCCTGCCTTCACGATGCCAGCGTCATCCGTGCGATAGCCGGTGGTATCGCTACCGCTATTGGCATGTTCATAAGCGTAGGTATCATAATTTTCACCTTCCACTGTACCCGGAATTTCAATGGCACCCTTGAAAGGCTTTACTTCGGGAGGTTCGCCGGTAACGTTCAATTCCAGAGCCATGAATTCGATGGTGTAAGTGCCATCGGAATTAGGCTGGATGACCTTGCCCTTCTGGGAAACGGTTCTGCCGGAGATGTTCTTGATATTCACGCGAAGGGGAACGGACTTGGGCATGGCGGAATGAGGAGAAGTCCAAGTCACCTTGAAGCCATCGGAAGTATTGCTCGCTTCGGCCTTGTCAATAGCAAAGTGAGCGCGATAGTAGGCAGCCACCACACCAAAGGGAGCAATCCACAAGCCCTGCTTTTTGGCCTCGTCCATAATGGCAGTCATGTCGTTGACAGCAATGCCGTAAGTGTCGGTAACACCCACACCATGATTCAGCTGAACCGTCCAGCTCTTCTGATTCTTGGCAGAGGCCATGTTGTTCTTGGCATTACTAGTGCTAGAGCCCCCCTGGGTATAACAATTGGAGCTAATATCCATCCAGGCGGGTTCGGTGCTCCAGCCATAATATTTAGCACCGGCGCAGTTACGGTTGGCAATATGATCCTTACTAATGGCGTTGGCAACATTATTATTGCTAGCACAGTAAGGAGTTGCAAAAGTGTAAACTTCGGGAGCGCCCTTGGAAAGCAGGCTGGACTTCCAGCCGCTGGTTTCCGAAGTCAAGTCAACACCCTCGGTCATGTTCTTATGGCTCTTGGAGTGGTTACCAATTTCGTGACCGTTCTTGGCCATATTTACATAGCCGCTCATATCACCACCGCCAGCGCCCATGGCACCGGTAATAAAGAAAGTCACCTTCACATCCGAATTGGAATTGAGGTAACTGCTAATCTTATCCAGCTGGTTATAGCCGTCATCAAAAGTAAAGGAAACTGCGCCATCGTGGCCGTTCCAGGCAACCGTGGAAATGGGACCGGCCCAGGCAAAAGAACAAGCGGCTGCCATAGCAAAAGCAGCGGCAAACTTTCTAGAGTTTGTTTTTTTCATGCTACATACACCTCTATCCTATAAATAAGTTTTTTAGGGAGAGGCAGTCACGCAGTCAGCAACATATTATGGACAAATTTACAACGACTACGTAAAGAATTTTTTAGCATCCATGGACTTTATCAGGTCTTTCCCCAAAAGATTTTCCAGGCGTTCCAAGTCCGGATGGCCTTTTTGTTCAAAAACAACCACTTTTTTGAATCTTTCCCGATGTTTCAGCAGGAATTCCAGGTTATTTACGTCGGATTTCGGGAAACCATACCCGATGAAGTAAATTTCCTCGGCATTTTTCAGGTAATAATCCGCCTTACTCCACAAAACATTGAACAGGCTACCCCGAAGAAAGCTTTCTTTGGCATGAGCCATGGGGATGTAGATAGGCGTATCCTCACAATAGATGGGGAAACTGCGGTCACCCGGCTCCACCTGACAAACATTCTTCAGATCCAACTCGTCGGAAACGCCCTTAATAGGGAACCAGTTCAGAGAACCATGAATCTTTAACAAATTAATGGTCTGTTGCAAAGTTTCCTGACAGGCGGAACGGTCCGCACGATCAATACGAACCCCATAATCCACAGAGATACTATTCCGCAGTTCCGGATCGCTAGCAATGGAAGATTCAATCAAGGTATCGTAATTGAAACTGAGCAGCAAAGTGTTACGGCGGTCGTCAGACGGACAATTGACGCAGGACTTGATAAACCTGCGCATGACCCGAGCCGCATCATCGGACAGGCCTTCTTCGTGACGGATGACGCTGGCGATAAAACGCAACAGCTCGAAACGGAGTGTGGCATGGTAAAGACGTTCCCGTTCCCCCGGGAAAATGCGGGCAGACAAGATGGAAGTAGCCAACGACTCAATCCCCAGATACTCCCGCTGGCCGTTGCACAGTTCCAGAAACTTCAGGCAGTATTCCTTAATGTGGGGAAACTCGTCGGGAATGCCATACGGGATCAGTTCGTTAATATCCCGAAGCGTAGGCATCTGGGGCATGAAGGACTTGCTAAAGCCAGACCCCAGGACAAAGATGCGACGATAGGCACCCGAAACACTGTTAACCAATTCACTCATATCCTGAATATACACTAAAACGGCCCGCCGAAGCGAGCCGTCTTATAAAATACGTAACTATACCGATTGCGGACTATCTTTCGATAGGACGAGCCTTGCTCAAGGTCAAGGTGCCGTTAGAGAAAGAGACGTAGTAGGTAGGATCTGCATCGTCATAAGCGGTAGCGGCAGAAGTGTAAACCATCAGGCGATCAGTAGATGTCTGAGAATCGTAAAGATCATAAGAACCATAGGAATCAGAGAACACGCCCCTGTAGGTGTAGTTATCCGTAGTGGAGCCTTCCATAGTCCAGATATCCACCTGGATGGTGTTACCTACTTCGAACACGCCGTACAGATTGATGTAGCCAGAGCCAATGTCATCACAGTCAGTGTAGCCATCGGTATAGACATCACAGTACTGAATGAAATTGTAGGAAATCTTGCGGTTTTCCACCGGGGAAGCGGATCCTTCGTCGGTAGCAGTGATTTCGCAAGCGGTGAGAATAAGAGCGGCCAAAAGTGCCGGCAACAGCTTAAAAAGATTCTTCATCTAGTTCCTCCTTGATAAATGAATCCCCAAAAAATTTGGTATGACAAAGTTAAGATGTACGTAAACTTTTGTCAATAACCAATATGTACTATCCGTTGTTTTTTAGAAATAAAGGTTGCCGTCTTCCAGGCCGGTGACAGGCACAAAACGTCCCCCCCTAGGGCCAACTACAAGGGCCATGCCGGAGAGGAAGTTCATCCATAGCTGGGGAGTGTACTTGAGGCCGCAGAAATAGGCCAGACAGGGGACGATCCAGGCGTCGTGGGAGCAGAAAATATTGACCCGTGCGGAACCAAGGTCCAGCATGAGCTTACGCATTTCGTTGGAACCCCTCGCCAGATTGTAGTAAGCCGGGTCAACATAATTGGGATCGCTTGCGTAGCCATCTAGCCAGCGACAAATACCCTGGTAGAAGCCAGTCTTGTGAGTTTCCATGTAGGCATCGTAATGCTCTACGAAAAATTCTGCCAGAGGCTGACAGGGAGTGACGCTAGCCTCCACGCCCATCCCGCGGGCAATGTTCTGGGAGGTTTCCATGCAGCGGCCTACGGGACTGCTGAAGAAACACACCTCGGCAGGCTCGGTGACCTTAGCCGGACCAATGGCCTTGCCGAGATTGAACGCCTGCTGGCGGCCCTTGTCCGTGAGGCCCACGAAAGCCCCATGGTCCGGATCGTCGGGCAGGATATGGCCACGTTCACCATGACGGACCAGGAAGTAAACCTTTTCATCCGGCTGCACCGTCTGGAAAAAGTCAGAGGCACTCATGTAAACGTTCGACGGCATCATACAAATAAATTAATCAGCGATTCCCGGAAGGGCATGCCCGTAAAGTGAGTGACTGCCGCCCAGATTCCACATCCAACGAAATAGCTGACAATGCCCAGGCAAAAACCGCAGAGCACATCTGTCAGCCAATGCACGCCATAATAGACACGCAGCAAGCCCCAAGTCAAGGGCAGCAAAAGCATGATCCATCCCAAGTGAGGGATGACGAAAAATACGGAGGTGGCAACCGCCAGATTGTTCATGGTGTGACCGCTGGGGAAGCTGTACTTATCCAGGGGCGGAACGTCGGCGCGGATCTTGGGATTAGCGGCAAAAGGGCGTGGACGTTTAGAAATGTTCTTGAGAGGGAAATAAATCAGGAGGGCAGCCACCAGAGCCACCAAGGCGTGGTCCAGAGCTTCGAAGAACTTGATCCAGCCCGCTTGCCAAATCACCAGAGCGATAAAGACAGCCCAACCATAGCCATCACCCAGACGCACATAGAATTTCAGGAGTTTCTCTACTGCGGGGGCAAAACGATGATTCGTCCAGGATTCGGAAACCCTGTTATCAAATTTTTTAATTCCATCCAACATCTGCCAGAATTTAGCTTTTTATTTTTTCCTATTTTTCCCAAAAATTCACTAGGTTACCCTTCGGCAAGCTCAGGGACCTTATTAAGGCCTCCTGTCCACCAAATTTCGGGAACCTTAATCAAGAAGGTTAACATGCGTGTACTCGTGCTCAACTGCGGCAGCTCTTCTGTGAAGTTCGCCGTCATCGATACCAAGACTAAAGAATCTATCGCCAGCGGCCTTGTAGAAAACATCGGCGTTGACGGCCACACCAAGGCAAAGGGCCCGGAAGGCAAGATCGATTTCAACTTCGATTGCCCCACCCACGCCGAAGCTGTGGACCAGGTGAAGAAATTCCTGGACGAACAGAAGCTCACCGACACCATCGAAGCCATCGGCCATCGCGTGGTGCACGGCGGTAAGTACATCAAGAGCGAAAAGGTGACCCAGGAAGTCATCGACTACATCCGTAGCATCGTCCTGTTCGCCCCGCTCCATGAACCTGCACACGCTACCGGTATGGAATGCGCCATGAAGTTCTTCCCGAACCTGAAGGACAAGCAGGTGGCCGTGTTCGACACCGCCTTCCATCAGACCATGCCCCGCAAGGCATTCCTCTATGGCATCCCCTACAAGTTCTACGAATCCGACGCTATCCGCCGTTACGGTTTCCACGGCACCAGCCATCGCTTCGTCACTGCAGAAGCCGCAAGCATTCTGGGCAAGAAGCCGGAAGACTGCTGCTTCATTACCGCACATCTCGGCAACGGCTCCAGCTGCTCCGCAATCCTGAACGGCAAGTGCGCCGACACCACCATGGGCTTTACCCCGCTGGATGGTCTCATCATGGGTACCCGTTCCGGCTCTATCGATCCGGCAATTCTCTTCTACATCAGCAAGAAGTACGGCTATGACATCGACCGTCTGGACAAGATGGTAAATAAGGAATCCGGTCTGCTGGGTCTTTCTGGTCTCAGCAACGATATGCGTACCTTGACTCAGGCAGCAAGCGAAGGTCACGTTGGCGCCCAGATTGCTCTGGAAACCTTCTGCTACAAGCTGGCTCGTGAAATCGGCGGTATCGCCATGGCTCTCCCCCGCATTGACGCTCTGGTATTCACCGGCGGCATCGGCGAAAACAGCTTCCTGGTTCGTAAGACCGTCATGGAAAACCTGGCACTTCTCGGTTACCAGATTGACGAAGACCGCAACAACAAGGCCGGCAAGGAATCCAACCACGAAATCTCTAAGGATGGTACTCCCAAGGCACTGGTGGTTGCAACCAACGAAGAACTGCTTATCGCCCTCGATACCGAAGAGCTCGTTAAGTAATCCGCAACAGCTCGCTCCTTGCGGCTGACTTTAAGATAAAGAGAAGACCCCGCTAATGCGGGGTCTTCTCTTTTCGTCACAGGATCCTTCGCGCCTGCGGCGCTCAGGATGACGTTTCCTAATTACTTGATAGTGAAAGTCTGCTTGTTTACGCGAAGCACCTTACGGCCCTGGACGCTAGCAGCAGCGGCGCGGACTTCGGATTCGCTGACGGGGAGCTTGGACTTCCACATAACGCGGCCCTGCATATCGAAGAGGGCTGCCATGCCGCGAGTTGCCTGGATTGCACCCTGCCAGTTCATCTTGGTAGAGGCGATCACCGGCTTGATGGAGGTTCTAGGATCGTTACCCACAATCAGAACCAGCTTGGCAGTGAGGGTTGTAGGCTTTTCAGCATTTGCCATGGTGGGGTCAGCAACCTTCACGGTAATGGAGAACTCCATACCTTCAGCAAGCTTTGCAATGTTCTTCTTTGCCACCGTCAGGATATTGTCTTCCTGTGTGAATTCAAAGTAACCGGAGTTGGAAGTAGATTCCACAACCTCAAAGATCAGAGTATCGCCATCCACATCGATTGCAAGGCCGTTCAGGTCGTAAACCAGAGTATCACCTTCCACAGCGATGTAAGCGGTGTCGGCAACGATGGTGGGCTTGTCGTTCACACATTCGATGTTAGCATTCACCTCCAGGTCCGTAGAGGCCTTGCCTTCGTCAGTTGCAGTCAGAGTAAAGGAGATGTCACCACAAACATCCTTCACGGACTTCACCAGCAGGGCACCTACAGTGGAGAAGGATACAGACACAGTGCTATCCTTGGAGGTAGCAGAGAAGGTCAGCTTGGCAGCATCAGTCTTGTCATCTTCGAACCAGGACTGGAGTTCCACCTTCTTGTAAGTGACGACGTTGAAGTCTTCGCGGAGGGAATCCAGACGAGCATTGACGGTATCCATCACGCCTTCCACAATCTTGGGAGCCTTGTTCTTGTAGAGAACTTCCAGAGTGACCATTGCAGCCTTGGAGGTATCACCAGCAGAAATCACCTTATAGGTAAAGTAGTCTTCGCCATCATAGGATTCTTCAGCTTCGTAGGTGAAGGAGCCATCCTTGTTCAAGGTCAGCTTGCCGTGTTCCGGTTCAAAGTCAACAATGGCATAAGCAGCAGTATCCTTATCCGGATTCACATCATTAGCAAGGACACCCTTCTTAGCGTCAACCTTGTTGATAGAATCCTGATAAACCTTATAAGAATCCGCCACCGGAGTAACAGGGTCTGCAACCGGGTTCACCTTGATTACAGCAATGGGAGTAGGAATAGTGGTCTTGGGATCTTCCACCACCAGGCTCAGACGGGCGGTACCATTGGAGTCCTTCTTAGCGGAAACCGTGATCACGTAATTATCTTCATCTGCGGACAATTCAGAATTGTATACGCCAGTATTCTTAGCAATAACCTTGTAGTCATCGTCACCATCGGCATCGGTAATCACAAAGTTTGCCTTGGGAATGGTAATGGTGAAGTCTTCGAAATCTTCGTCTACCACCAGGGTATCACCGAAGGTCTTTTCAGCTTCGCCAACCGTGAAGGTCTTAGCCACCACTTCAACTTCGGGTTCGTCGTTCACATTCACCACGGTAATGGTGCAAGTGGCAACTTCACTTTCGCGAGTATCGTCTTCAGCTTCAGCAACCTTGAAGGTGAAGGAATCTGTACCGTAGAAATCCTTCTTCGGAGTATAGGTGAAAGTACCATATTCTTCGTTGAAGTCGGTCAAAGTACCGTTCTTAGGTTCGGTAACAAGAATAGCCTTGATTTCGTCACCATCGGCATCAGAAGCAAATTTCTTCAAGAGCGAGTTACCCAGAGCCACCTTCAGAACGGAGTCTTCCTTCACTTCATAGTTGGCATCCTTAGCAACCGGGAGGTTTTCGGTGTCGGTAGTTTCAACAGTGAAGGTAAAGGTGGCAGACTTCTTGGTGGGGTCCGTTGCAGTAACGGTAATCGTTGCGGAGCCAACCGGATTAGATGCGGTGGTGAACTTGATAATGCTAGTGCCAGTGTAAGCAGTGGAGTCCAACAGGACCACGGACTTATTTTCGCTGACAATCTTAACGGTAACGGTCAGGTCATCGCCATCGTCATCCACAAAGACTTTGGACACATCCAGAGGTCTGATTTCGCCTTCGGCCATTTCGATTACGCCCTTATTCATCTTGGCATATTCGTCAGTAAGCTTGGGAGCGGCGGTCACGCATTCGTCGGCAAGACGGAGGCTATGGAGAGTGACGGTATTGTTGTCACTCTTGGCTGTATTTGCATGAGTATTCTTATAGCTGAACTGCATACCCATCTGAGCGGCAGCGGACCAAGCCTTCGTTGTTGTAGACTTCCAGCCCTGAGCCAAGTCGGCGAACGCAATGAACACCTTCTTGGGAGAGGCAGCAGCCTTCAGGTCGGCGCCATAGTAGTTGTCGTCTGTAATAGTAGACTGCTTAAAGTCTACGCGGAACCCCTGTTCCGCTTCGTATTCCAGACAAACACCCTTATATCCAGTCAAGGACATTGCCTTATCGGTGCACTTACCAGCCGTAGTACAGGTCTGGTCCCAGCCAAAGCCATAACCCGCACCAGCGGATTCCTTACCCTGGGGAGCCACGAAATCGATGACTACGGCACCATTCGTATTTGTGGTATCGACGGATGCACCATCGCCATAATCAAATGTGAAGGAATAAGCCGGGACGATATCGGCAGTAACGCCATCCTCGTCGGAGAAAACCACCTTAGTGGCGGCAGATGACAAACCGGCCAAAAGACCGAATGCCAATAGACAAACTTTTTTGTTCATGTTAACCTCACGATTCCAATACACCATAACATATATAAATAATACCAAAAGCGTACCCCCTCCCCAAGGGGGGCCACAGCCAAGCAACCACCAAAGCGTTGCAAAAAACACAATGTTTAAGGAAATTTACCCTAGAGAATCTAGTTCTTCGTAGCGTTCGTAGGCTTTTTCCAGCTGAACTTCGCGGTCGGAAATCTCCTTCTGGAGTTCCACGATGCGGGCGGCGTTGGTGCAAACTTCCGGCTTGCACAACTCTTCCTGAAGGGAAGCGATTTCCCCTTCCAACTTTTCGATGGTATCCGGAAGGGAGGCGTATTCACGTTCCTCGTTGTAGCTACGCTTTTTCTTTTTCCCAGCAGGGGCGTTCGTTACGGAATTAGAAGAACCTGCGGAAGATCCGCTGGAGGCAAGTGCACGAGCGGCTTCCTTTTCCGCGGCAATACGGGCAGCATTCGCAGCTTCCTTGTCACGATTTTTCTTGCCCGCTTCGTAATCGCTGTAACCGCCTACAGCTTCAAAGACGTTACCGTTTTCTTCAATAGCAAAAATACTGGTGGCCACGGAATCCAGGAAGGCTCGATCATGACTTACCGTCAAAACCGTGCCCTTGTATTCTGCCAGCAATTCCGCCAACAGGTCCAGAGTTTCCATATCCAGGTCGTTGGTAGGTTCATCCAACACCAGCACATTGCTAGGATGGCTAAACAGGCAAGCCAGCAGCAAGCGGTTTCGTTCACCGCCGGAGAGGGCACTAATGGGGCCGCGAGCACGATCCGCACTAAACAGGAAGTCCTGCAAGTAACTGAGCACATGACGTTTCACCCCATTGAGGGTAATATAAGCCTGACCATCGCCGATGTTTTCCACCAGGGACTTGTCTTCACGCAAGCGAGTGCGCATCTGGTCGAAGTAAGCAATTTCAAGATTGGTTCCCAGACGGATGTCGCCCTGGTCGGGAGTGAGTTCGCCCAAAATCAACTTGAGAAGCGTTGTCTTGCCGGAACCGTTAGGGCCCACAATACCAATGCGGTCCCCGCGGGAAACTTCCGTCGAGAAATGATTAATCAGAGGGGCGCCATCGTAGGAGTAGGTCACATCCGTCAGGCGGGCCACCATACGGCCGGAACGTTCCGCCTCCGTAATCTGCATGGTCACATTTCCCGTGCGGGTGCGACGTTCGGCACGTTCCTGACGCATCTTGATCAGAGCGCGGACACGACCCTCGTTACGGGTACGGCGAGCCTGAATACCCTTACGGATCCACACTTCTTCTTCTGCAAGGCGCTTGTCAAAGAGGGCGTTGGCCTTCTCTTCTTCCGCAAGAGCCTGGTCACGGAACTGCACGAACTTGTCGTAGGGGAAATCCCAGCTACGGACACGACCGCGGTCCAGTTCAAAAATTCGAGTAGCCACACGACGGACAAAAGAGCGGTCGTGGCTTACAAACATCACGGCACAATTCAGGCGGGTAACGATTCCCTCCAGCCACTGAATGGCAGGAATGTCCAGATGGTTGGTAGGTTCATCCAGCAAAAGCAGGTCCGGATCTTCGGCCACCGCACGGGCGAACAGCACTCGACGCTTCTGGCCACCGCTCAAACTGTCGTATTGTGCGTCCGCATCAATGCCTGTCTTGCCAAGGATCGCCTCTGCAGCGGAGTCGTGATGGCCATCGTCATCGGAACCATCCTTAGCACCCGTCCAGCCCGCGGAACTTCCCGCGGCAACACGACCCATCACGATATCGCGAACGGTTCCATCAATATGGTCGGGAATCTCCTGGATCATGCGGCTGACCCGCAGGCCACCCTTCTTCACGATATCGCCGGAGTTGTACTCCATCTCGCCGGTCAGAACCTTCAGAAGCGTGGACTTGCCTTCCCCATTGCGGCCCACCAGGCAAATACGGTCACCCGGCTCCACGTCAAAGGAAACACCATCCAGCAGCGGAGCGGATCCGCCAAGTCGCAAAAGAATGTTCTGAGCAGAAAGTATTGGCATGTGGGGAAAGGTAGAAATTTTAGGCGTACAATTTTTTTTCAATTTTCCTTTTACATTTTTCAATTTCGTACCGATAATATTTTTGAAGCCGTCAACTAAGGAGTTTCAGCTTGAGCTTATCTAAAAACGATATTTTTTCTGATCCACCCCTTGACAAAGCTTTCAATTATTGCTATATTTGCAGACCCATGTTTTTAGAACATTCTTTTACGATTTATCTCACATAATTTTTTCGAGGGTTTGATTTGATAGGGTTTATTATACCCTGTCAGGCCCTACCATTATTCCCCACAGCTTTCTGGTTCCTATAGAACCTGCGGCTTGGCGTTTCAGCCAGCTGGTTGTTTGACATCTCGGCACCATACACTTTCCAGATTTTCCAAAGAAAAACTGGACCATGTAGCCCCACGGTATAAAGAAAGGGCGCATTTAAAAACAAAGAAGGAAAGAGAAATATGAAGAAGAACAACACCGCAGCACAGTCCATGAACCAGAACATCAACAAGGGAGCAATGATGAACGCAACACAGGAACTCGCTTTGGTCACCGCAGCCAAGGCCGGCGACATCGCCGCACGTAACGAACTTTTCTACGCTTACGAAACGGACATCAAGAAGGCACACGCCACATCCGCCCGCGGCAAGAATCCGAAGAAATTCGGCAAGGGTTACAACAAGAAGGGTTACGATTACGTAGCCGACAGTGGCCGTTTGTTTGAGGTGTTCACCGCAGCGCTGGAAAAGTTTGACCCCAGCTTGGTGGACATGAGCAAGATCAAGAACGTGAATCCGTTCCTGTCTTACCTGAAGTACGAAATCAACCATCGCGCTTTGGATGAGGTCCGTAAGGAAACCACCTACTTCGAAAGAACCACCACTTTCAGCGAGCTGTCCAAGCTCTTGTCCAAGAACGTCAAGGACAAGGATCTGGACGGCAGCGAACTGATGGAAGCCAAGTTCAACCGCAGCGAAATCTACGACGGTGAATCCGCAGATCGCCGTGAAGAGGAAATGCAGCAGGTAACCCGCCAGCTGATCAGCCTCAGCGACGAAGGTTCCATGGAACGCAAGACCCTGGAAACCTTCCTGGAGGTTCTGGGTTACGAAAAGAACGTCATCCCGGCAATCGCTGCCAAGATGCACGTTTCCAAGCCCACGGTGTACAAGTACATCGACCTGGCCTTGGCCAAGCTGCCTACTCGCATGGCACAGGAATTCCGCGACCTGTTGGCCGCCTAACTCCATACTGCGGGGGCTTAGGCCCCCGTTTTTTTTATTTGACTTTTCCCCGCACACCACCGATATACAAGTGAGGAGCGAAATATGAAACCAAATGTCAAGAAAGAAATTATGGGTGCAATTCAGGATTTTTCCGAAAACAATCCAGTTTATCATAAGCTTTGGACCCGCATCCAGGAACTGGGGGTAAATTCCGAAGCAGTTAATCATTGGCTGGTACAATTTGAGGACTGCGAAAGCGCCATCGATTTTATGCTGACTTACGAAGCCTAAGGAACTTTAAGGAGAGAATCAAGAATGAGACCGATCTTCATCCGTCTAGAAAATCGTAAAGGTGACAAGACCACCGTAAACCTAACGTACACCGCACGTTTTGTATACAGTGGAGGAAATATCCCCAAAGTATTCTTTGATTGCGGAAGCAGTCCCTTCTGGATTCTAGCGGGAGCTCACATGCCGGACCCTAGCTACGACCCCTACAAGGACACGATCAGTGTGGAGCTGATTTACGAAGATGACACCACAGAATGTCCATACCCCAAGGGGCATGTGGATTTGGCGGATTTGTACCAGCGTCTGACACACGCAGACAAAGTGTCAGAGCCCAAAGACATTAAAGCCTAAATCTCCTAGGTTCAAAAAAAGGAAGCCGTTCCGATTGGGGCGGCTTCTTTGCGTTAAAAAGGTGAATGCAGTCTCATGACCAGTCCCCTTAACCGTTATTTCAAGGCGAGTCCAAAAATCTCTTGACAAATAGTGCTTATTTGTTTATACTATACAAAGTAAAAGATAATCCTCTCGTCAGAGTTGCAGGCTTGCGCGTGGGATGCGCGGGTTCGCCACGGCCTAAAGGCTTAGATGTTGCATAACGGAGAGGCACAGAATTCTTGAGGAACCTGCTAGGAGCGAGGGGATACAACCGCCAGCAAGGCCCCAAGAGCAACTCCCATTCAACAACATTATGAATAGATATCAGTTTAGGGCAATGGTCCTCGACTTAAAAGATAATCCCAAGAATTTACCGAAGTACCGTGAGCAATTCAAAAACGTTTACCCGTTCAGCGACGGCATTTTCAAGTTGCTTATGGCCAACGAAGCGAAACCCGAACGTACTATAAAATTCCTGAACGCTATGCTCGGCCTATCGGATAAGAACGCAATCAAATCGTTTACCCTGGGCGTACAGGAACAGCCAGGGATTCTTGATCGCAAAACGTCAATCTTCGACATTTACGGGATTACCGAAGGAAAGGACCCCATCCTTATCGAGGTTCAGCAAAATGCAAATAAGCTGTACGTGGACAGGCTAACCTATTACACATCTCGCGTTGTATGCAATCAGGTGAAGAAATCAAAGGATTATGATCTCCCCCGCATTTATGTTCTTTCGCTTTTATGCGAGGACCAATTTCCCGACGAAATTGATACATACTTTCATCACTGCCAGATTATGCGCAATCGAAAGTTTTCGTTCGACAAGGTCAACGTGTTCCTTGTAGAAATGGAGAAGTTTTTCAAAATTGACGACCGCACGGCCCCTGCAAGGCGTGAAAAGTCAAATCGCGCAGAGATGCTACGTCTATTCAGGGATGTCCTAGAGGAAAAATCCGTGGACGAAGAAAAGGCCAGCAAGTTACTTGACAGCGACTTCGCAAAAGATGTATCTTTTATGGGGTACACCGATGAACTTTTACTGCTGGAGGTAGACAATATGACAGACATGCTTTACGAAAAGCAGGGTTCCTACCTGCAGGGAAAAGCTGATGGCGAATTATCAGCTAAGCAAAAGATGGCCAAGAGCCTTAAAGAAAATGGAGTTGCAATCTCCACCATCTCCAAAAGCTCCGGCCTAACCGAAGAGCAAATTAACGCTCTTTAAAGACGCGCTCATTTGAG
Organism: Fibrobacter sp. UWEL; assembly: GCF_900142535.1. NCBI lineage: Bacteria > Pseudomonadati > Fibrobacterota > Fibrobacteria > Fibrobacterales > Fibrobacteraceae > Fibrobacter > Fibrobacter sp. UWEL. The sequence continues at coordinate 11,974 of NZ_FRBE01000023.1, read as the reverse complement.
CAAATCCAGTACTGAATTCCCTTACTACATTAGGACAAGTGAGACTGATCCTGGTCGTGGCTCTGCATTTCCTGCAGGCGCTTCAGTTCACATTCCACACGGCACAGTTCCTCGCGGGAGTATGCCAGTTTGCACATGGTGTCGTTCAGATCCAGCGAAAGCTTGCGTTTCTGTTCCTCTGCCACGCGCATCTTTTCGGTAAGTTCACTCATGCAATGCTGCAGGTGAGCTACTCGAGCGTTTACTTCTTCCATGCGTGCACGAGAACGCATGACCATATCATTCAAGTTATTCATATTGTTCATGTTCATATATCCTTTGCAATTATTATCGGCTTAATTCGTAGAATTGTCAAATAATTTTCCGTATAAGTTAACATATGTATTACACAGTATTACGCTATCTACCCAAGACAAAGAAATGTAATGAATTTGTATGAAAATTTTGCTATTTGTATCCATTTTTTTTGGACAAAAGTTGTTGACTACGCACTTTGTTTAATATATCTTTGCGACCGCCGAGAAAGGGCAACAACAGGGATATCTAAAAGGATTAGTTAAGAGGACATTATGGGTATGATTTGTGTTCGTGTCAACGATGATACAAAGAAGCAATTTCAGGATTTCTGCGACGAGGCCGGAATTTCCGTCTCCGCGGCAATTACAATTTTCATCAAATCTTCCATACGTGAAAACAAGCTGCCTTTTGAGGTGAAGGGTAACGGAGATTCCCTATAACGCAAAATGCCCCGCGAAAATGCGGGGCTTTGTTGTATCCAGACTAAATACCGGCTAGTTCTGCAGTTTTTCGCTGATGGTCTTGGTAGTGGTAAGTCCCAGCTGCTGCATACCTGCGAACTTGGAAATAATACTACCGCGTCCGTCCTTCAGCTGGCCCTTCGCTTCATCATAAGACTTGCGGGCGGTTTCAAACTGGTTGCCAACCCTCACGAAGGTTTCGCTGAAGGTGCAGAATTTTTCGTAGAGATCTTCCGCAGCCTTCATAATCCTTGCGCAATTTTCTTCCTGACGGGTATTCTTCCAGGTAAAGAGAATCAGGCTCAAGGCCATCATCAGGTTTGTGGCATTGACAATCAGCACGCCCTTCTTGTACGCCTTGATACCCACCTGAGGGTCATGATTCATGGCCAGGATGTAACTACCTTCGTTCGGGACGAACATCAACACATAAGGCAAGGCGTTAGGCACATGCTTGGGATAGTTCTTGGCCGCCAGTTCTTCCACATGGGACCAGACACTGGCGTAATTTTCCTTACAGGCCTGTTCACGTTCGGCATCATCCTTGGCGGATACATAATTGGAGTAGGCGGTCAGGGAGACCTTGGAATCCACAATGATCATGGATTCATCTGCGCTTTTTACCACCACATCCGGGCGGTATTCCTTGCCGTCCTGGCCGGTGTAGCTCTTCTGCGTGAAGAATTCTTCGCCTTCGCGGAGGTTACTATCCTGCAGAATATTGCAGAGGATCTGTTCGCCCCAGTCGCCCTGAACCTTGCCGCGATTCTTGAGAGCGTCTGCCAGATTTTCGGCATCCTTTCCCAATTTCACCGTCTGATTCATCATGCGGGTAAACGCTTCACCGAGGGCGGCCATGTTCTTGTCGCTGCCTTCCTTGGTTTCACCCAGCTGCTTACGCATTTCCTCGATGACCTGATGCAGCGGCTTCGTGATGGCTTCCATCTGTTCCTTGTTGGTTCCCTTGAGCTCGTCGGATCGTGTCTTCAAGAGATTTTCTGAAACAGCCTGAAACTGCGTCTTCATGGTTTCCAGCTGGCGAGCAAAATCAGCCTCATGCTGTTTCTTGAACGCTTCCAGCTGCTGGGCGGCACTGGCTTTCGTCTCACCGAGCAAACGTTCGGCAACCGCCGCACTATTTTCCGCAACGCGCAAATCCGCCTTCACAGATCCCAACTGCTGAGAAATCTTTACCTTGGCAATCATATAGCCAAGAGCCAAGCCCATAAGGGCACATACAATACTGACAATAGCAATCATGCTATGTACTCCTTGTTCAGTCTAAAAATACTCTTTTATCAAAAAAAATTCCTTAAGCGGCTACCTTAATGTCGTCGCTGTCCATTTCAGCTTCAGTCAAGTTATGCTGTTTGCTGAAAGTAAGGATCCAGTTTTCGAAAGTAGAAGGCTTGCCGTTTTTGCGTTCCTTGTTCATCATACAGCCGTTATAAAGCTTGTAGCGGCGAGGAGTGCTACGCCAATTCATGAACTGGTCCTTATTTTCCTTATGCCAACCCTTCAGGAAAGCAGCCACAGCTTCGTTGGGGCAACATTCCAGGAACTTCAGGATATTCTTGGACTGTTTATCACTCAGTTCACACTTCTGAACCATATCCAGCAGGCCATGAGCCGCAGGTACAGCAGCCTTCGGGTTCACCTTAAATTCTGCAGCCAGGTGCTTGCCCAACTTGTCGGTAAAGTTGTTCAGCACTTCCACCAGGTCGATTTCGTGCTTACATTCTAGCTCGCAGAATTCCGCAAACTTGAGACCGTAACTAAAGCCCACATAACTGGAGGCAATATCAGCTAGGAACGCCTGATTGCCACTTGTAATATCATCACCACTATCCGCAAACTTCTTCAGGCATTCGCCCAGCTGCGTCCAGTCACGAGGGCAGGGGCCCTTCTTGCCCTGGATAGCCAGTTCTTCGATGGTCTTGGTGGGGAGCACGATAAAGTCCGGATACTTATGGAGGAAGGCATGAATCACCTTATGGATGCTGCCAGCTTCTACACGGCGGGCGAAGTCTTCCAGATACTCCTTGTTAGTAGGAGCGAAGGTGAAGTTCTTGATACGGCTTTCCTGAGCCGGGTCACGACGGGTGCCGTTATAGATCTTGGCATTATCATTATCGGCACACACCACGTAAGTGTTTTCCTTCAGGTTCACACCGAACAGGCGGTGTTCCAAAAGCAATTCCATGATGCCGTCCTGAATGATGGCATTACCGCGCTTACATTCGTCCAGGAAGAGAACGTAGATATCGTCGTACTTGGTAAGTCGAGAGTACTGCTTGCCATTTTCAGCATACAGCTTGGCCATCTCGTCGTCATATTCCTTGCAGGTCGGGATCCAGCTGGGCGGACAGCTGTAAGTACGGCCACCAAATTCCTGGAAGTTACCGATCAAGTCTGCAGGATCCATGATGGAAACGCAGCGGCTAATCACATGCACGCGTTCCACGGGAACATTATGCTTTTCAGCAATCAGCTGACGGAAGGTATTGTGGACGTAAGAAGTCTTACCAATACCGTGGTTACCCATGAGCCCCAGGGTGTGGGTCGGAAGCAAGCCGTGCTTCACAAAGCGGTTGATGGAATTAATATCCAATTTTGTACTCCTTAACTGTTCTTTTCCATTTTATCGGCACAACACGTAAAAGTGTCAAAACTTTTTTAATATTCTCCGTTAACCAGATAGGTCGCGAGCCTGGATACGGCGGGGTCAAAATGATCGCAGTAGGTCAGCGGATCCAGCTTTACCTGCTCCAGCACCACATCCATCAGGCGCTCCTTCAAGGGGCAAGAACCATCATCCCTCAGGTACTCCACAAAATTGGCCGTTCCCTTCAGGTAGCGAATCATCACCTGGCAATAATCCACTAGTTCCTGCAAATTGCCCCTCGCAATCGTTTCCCACTCGAAACAACCAAACTTAAAGTTGACAGATTCCGCACGTCCCGCCGCTTGCCACTTCTTGATGTGAGCGTCCATCACCTCAATTCCCTTGCGGCAGTTTTTCACATACAGATGCGGTCCTTTCTCAATCAAAGGCAGGCGGAATTTCGTATGGGCGCCTCGTCTCGCTACAGACGAGCCCAGAATATCCCAGGTGAACATCTTGCCGTTATAGCAGTAAAAGGAAATGCAACCCTCCGTTTCCTCCAGGTTCTTTCTATCATCCGGACTGAGGGCAAAATCCTTGCCGAATTTCGCCAGCAGGGTCAAATCCAGGGAACCTCTCTTCAGGAATTCCGCCTTAAAAATTTCCTCCGCCCCATCTGTATCCAAAGGCAACTGAGTAATAAACATATCCTGCTTGCTGCAGAACAAGCGCCCCGGTCGCTGCAGCACCGCCTTGAAGGCTTGAGCCCAGCATCGTTCACCATCAACGTCACGACACAAAGGTTCATATCGGAAAGGCGCCACCAGTTCCGCGTCTGTCAAGTCCTTCACAGGCTTTTCCAGGCGAAAACGCACCTTATAGCTCAAGGTATACTTGGTATATCTGCCAACATCCTTTCGGCACCCTCTAAAAATGCGCAACACCTGAACCGAATCCTGGAGCACCTGCACCCGGACATCCAGCAAGCCAAAGCCCGCAAAGGAGGAAAAATCCTTATATCCACCAAAAATGAAATCCAGGAAACCTTCCTTAGTGCGAGCCTTATGCATCAGCTCCATGGAAAGGGAATTCACCACATTGTCCGGGAGCCAATACTCACAAACCTCGCTGGCAATCACCCCTCCACCATCCAGGAAATGAAGCAGGCATTCACGTTCCTCGGCGCTGGCAGCCCCATTCCAGTAGTGAATATCCCCAGAAAAAGAGCAAAGCCGATACCCCAATCCCAGGCGGTCTCTGGGATTCTTAAAAAAGTAGTTGTCACAAACGATGCGATTCATACATACTCTATCGGTGATTTTACCCCGCCTGTCAACAAAGCGAGTGTAAAAAAACTACTCGTGTTTTTCGTCCTCACTAGTACTTGCGTCTTTACCATCGTTGGTGCGGTCCTCGCCCTCGCTGGACGGAAGTCGTGTGGCGATAAAGTGAAGCGTTCCAATCACCACAAAGCAAGACATAAACGCGGCGTGGCATCCAGGGCCAAGAACGCACTTGCCCGCACGCAATACACCGGACAACAGCAGGAACCCCACACACATTAAAATAGTCCCCAGCAACCAGCCATCTTTACCTACACAAAAGGCGAAGCCTGTCACCACAATACCAAACGCCAAGCCAACTATACCACCGGCAACTACAGTTTCGTTAACCGGCAAGATAATACACAGCCAGTGGTAAACAGTCTTGAACAAGTCCTTGCCCCATTCATAATAGAGCCAGACAAAGTACGTTGCAATGATATGCAGGAAGATTAACACTTTCGCCATAAAGGCCTCCTATGAGTTCAACACATCTATTATCGACTTAAGCACTACAAAGTGTCAACAAAAACCTTTCAAAAAATTTTTGTTTTTTTTGATGACACTTCGCTCCGTTTTCCCGATAAAAAGAATGTAAGGGCAACAAAGCCCCAAAGAAATTCATAACGAAAAAGAAAACTGAAATAGGAGAAAATGCCTAATGGCACTTCAGAACTCTACTATCAGCCCCATGCATCTGTTCCTCTCTCAGGAATACTCCATCCCTAATTACCAGCGTGCCTACTCCTGGGAAAAGGACAGCCTTGACGATTTCTGGAGCGACATCGTTGAAACTATGGAAGACGAGGACAACAACATCCACTTCTTCGGTCAGGTCGTGGTTCACGAAAGCACCGAAGAACGCAAGAAGTGGATTATCGATGGTCAGCAGCGCACCACCACGTCCATGATCCTCCTTCGCGCCCTCCAGACTCATTACCAGAGCCTGTACGAATCCAGCAAGGATGAAGACGCCAACAATCAGGCCATCGACATCGAAAGCAAGTACATCGGCCGCACGGGTCGCCGCCATCTGATTCTGGGCGAAGCCGACAACGATTACTTCGTTGACCAAATCCTCACCCACTTGCCTCAGGACTGCAGCAAGAGCAACAACAAGTCCCACGAACGCCTCCGTAAGGCCTACGTCTTCCTGGACGGTAAAATCCATGAACTTCTGAACGGCAAGAGTGACAGCGACAAGCTGGACATTCTGAACGCCCTGTTTGACGCCTTTACCAAGCTCTTCAAGGTGCTGTACATGGAAGCCACCAAGCTGGAAGAAGCTTTCGTCATCTTCGAAACACTCAACGCTCGTGGCCAGGAGCTGGAAACCGCCGACCTGCTGAAGAATTACATCCTCAGCCAGGATCCTCAGGATGTGGACACCCCGCTGAATCTGTGGAACTCCATGATTAACAAGCTGGACAAGTGCGATCCCACCAAGTACATCCGTGCATTTTGGAATTCCGCCTGGCCTATCTGTAACGAAAAGTACCTGTACAAGAAGATCAGCAACACCATTACCACCCCTCTGAGCACCAGAGCTTTCCTTGAAAGTCTTGAAGCAAACGCTGAGTTTTACCGCAACATCAGTCAGCCTCAGGACGCCCCCACCTTTGCCGACCAGGACCTGGTCAACTCTCTCATTGCCCTGAAGGCTCTGAAGGCAACTACCTTCTATCCGGTAGTCATTGCCATGAATCGCTGCGACAACTTCACGGAACAGGACATGGCCAAGGTCGTGAGCTGTATCGAAACCTACGTGTTCCGTAATTTCACTATCTGCGGGAACACCGCCAACAGCGCCGAAGTCTTCTTTGCAGGTATCGCAAACGATATCTATAACGAGACCCTGTCTTCTGTTGCCGACATCTGCAACATGATTAAGGGTGGCATGGTAGACGACAACGTCTTCCAGGAAGCATTCAAGATTTGGTCCGGAACCAAGGCCTCCAAGGAAGCCGTCCGCTACATCTTCCGTAAGGTCCATAAGCGCTTGGCACCTACCAGCACTCTCAACCTGGATAAGCACGAAGCCTACATTGAGTTCATCATGCCGGAAGACAATTCCAAGTGGCAGGTTACTGCTGACATCCACGCGGATTACCTGTGGCGCTTGGGCAACTTGTGCCTGCTGGATAATTCCCTGAGTGGCAACTCCAACGAGCCTATCGCTACGAAGCTGCCCTATTATGACGCTTCCCAGATTGCGCCCAACAAGGAAATCAAGAACTATCTGGTCCTTGGCGATTGGAATCCCGAATCCATCAACAAGCGCCAGGAAGCCCTGAGCCAGCTGGCTATTCTGATTTGGGCGAAGTAGAAGACTTCTCCCCTGATTCTTTCAGGGGTTTAAGCCAGGGGAGCACAAGGGGTTTCAGGGAGTGATTGCTAAACGCATTCATAATCCTTGCTCGCAATATAGGCCAGAGGGTGTGATTGAGTTGTTTCTTGAAGAAGAACTTTTTGAGTTCTTCATCTTCAAGCAGCTTGAGCACTTCCTCTGGCTTTTTGCTTTTAAAAACCACTTCCAGAATATACACAGCCTTAAAGAAATCCTTAGATTCCTCGCCATCCTTCTGCTTTTCCGAGAACGTCATTTCATAACGGGCATGAACCACAAAAAATTCCCCCCTCCGTTCCGGATCGTCACGGGCGACAGCAACAGAATTATTCAAGTTCACCTTATCATCTTCCCCAGACCAGCCATCCATAGAAAGCAGGGACTCATGGGAATCAATAAAGCGAACATCGTTGATTTCCAGCAACTTCAGTAACTTATCCGAATTTTTCGACATAATCATTCTCCCTACAACGTGACGTATGCACGTTCCTTTGAATCACTGACAATTTTTTCTCGCAGGGCCTTTTGCAAGTATTCTTGAACGTCCTGCTTTCGCTTTTTCGCATTCTCCACAATAGTGGAATGCAAGTCTTTTGGAACCACCGCGGTATAATCTCCAAACGCAGTGATTCTCAGTTCGCCCCCTACACCTCTGGCAAGGGCGCTCATCTGCTCGTAAGTCAAGTTGGGCTGCACCGTCAGCAAGCGCGACACCTTGCTCGTGGTCATCCCGCATTTTTCGGCCAAGGCCCGCTGAGTCAACTCCAGCTCCGATTTCAAAAAATCGATCTCATTCAGGAACGTCGCCAGAGCCTCGAACTGCTCCAGATATTCCTTATGGCCCGCCTCGCAAGCCATCGATTCAATATACGTTGCGATGTTTGACGGCATTATTTTCCCTTTACCATTTTGCAATACTCGTTTAGCAGTTGCTTTGCACGGTTCATATTTTTCAGGCGGCCCTGTTTCAATTCCGAGCACAGGAATACCACGGAGTCATCCCTTTCCTGGTACTTGCAGAAGTAAATGCAAAAACATCCACCCTGACGAGTTTTAGGCACCTGCATCACATACAGGGAGCCCTTCGACCGTTCCTGTTCCAGCCGCTCAACATAGCAAGGCAATCCATCTACGGTTTCAATCGACGCGAGATTCTTAAGGAACGCACAAACCCTGAGCCACAATTCCTTCTGCGTACGGGCCAATTCTTGCAACCCACTGGCCACGTCACCGAAACAGTCTTCACTGATGCGGATACCTCTATCATTAGCCTTGTCGCAGAAGAACTTGACAATCATTCAAACGTCTCGTTATCGTCAAAATTGAACTTGCTCGCCACAGATTCCTGCTTCTCGGCAGCCTTCATACGGGCAAGAGCACGCACCACAAATTCCATCTTTTCGTTGACTTCCTTCAGGGTCGATTCAACCACATCCAAGTCGCCGGCAGACGAATCCTGCTTCACCTTTTCCTGAAACCACCCCGAAAGGCCATCCTTGCGCGTCTTGATTTCTTCCACGACGGGCACCAACTCTTCGGGGACACTAACACTATAAACCTTTGAAGTAGCCATAAAAACCCTTTTCCTTTCATCATAAATATAATATTCCGAAGGTCCTATCCGCAAGTATTTTTATTAAATAATTAATAATTTTAAGAAACACACTCCAAAAACACTATGTTGAAATACAAAAATCCCATATTTTAGGATTTTCTACACAAAAAACCAAAAAAACTTTCAAATCACATCCCTTCTCGTTAATAAACTTTCATAAATTTGTATCCATCAAACGATTCCGCCCTTGAGCGGGTCAGCAACTTGACAATTCGGAACGGCAGAAGACAGTCAATCTATCTATTCTATTGTTGCACTTGTTATACGGGCTTTGCCCTATTCGCACATTCGCTGGCAATTCCGCCAGTCGAATCACTTCACCCTGATTATATGCGGGGTGCCTGCTATTTGATTTAGTGATACTGTAGTATTTACTTTTCGATTTATTTCATTTTTTCGAAATGATTCAAAAACGATTGGCCGGTCCTTCAAACAGAAGACCGCTAATCAAACTCCCCAAATTTTAAGACTATATGTCAAAGGATTCCTAAGGAATGATTAATCCTTGGCCTTTTACACGCAGTCAGGAGCTGTCCCTCGTCCAGAAGGCACTTGCAGGCGATCCCCTTGCCTACAACGACCTCTACATGGGATACCATGACCGCATTATTTCTGCACATGTTCATAGCGCAATGGGACAATTCCCCGCTAAGTTCAATAAGACCTTCAACCCCAACGGGAAGCGTTACGACGAGTATTCCGGAAAGCTCTTTGATGAGATTTTCCGCAACGCTCTGAAGAGCTTCGACATTGCGAAGGCCTCCACAGGGAACCATCCCTTCTACACTCACCTGCAGAGTGAAATCTGCTACCGCGCCTTGGATGCCGTAGAAAAGCAGAAGGAAGAACAGGACAAAACCCTGACTTCCAGAAGCGTTACCGAATACGGCTACCGCAACAGCGGCAAGGTCACAAACGTCAACCACGACGAAGACGCCTCCAGGGCGTCTAACTGCTATGTCGATGAAGGCATGATTTACGACGGAGACGCCGTAGAACGCCACCAGAGCAAAATTCGCGCTGCAAAGCGCGAAGCACTGGCCCGCCTGAAGGGCACCCGCGCAGGAAACACCTGCCAGGCCTACCTCAAGGAAGCCGAAAAGGGCAAGCCCGTCGTTGCCCACCTGGCCAAGAAGCTGGACGTGAAGACCGGTTCGGTCTATTACGATTTCGGCGAAGCAAGGGACGCCTTCTCCAGCGACGAGCAGGACGCCATCCAGGACCTGCTCTTCCAGGCTGCATAAACTCGCATAAAGCTGCATAAGGCTGCTTAAGCAACCTGCCGTTCCATTTTGTCAAAAAAAGTTGCAAAAAGTTTTGACACTTTTCGCCGTAGAGGCGATAAGATATTATACACCGCAAGAGTGGTATTGAAAAATGTCATTTCCTGACAGCCGTTCTATACTATAATTGTAGTGTGGGGCAACTCGCCCCGGACATAATCCGTCAGCAATGGCGCAAGGCACTTAAAAAATGCCGGAGGGAACGTACGAGAGTACGTGTGTTTTTTCAAGCTCGATTAAAGCAACTATCGAGTGCAGGCCCCTCCCGTCTTTACTCGGAAAATGCCCACAAGTTTACAGGAGATAGAAATGATAAAAGTATTAGGCCACGACATCAGAATGACCACCGAAGCAGAAGCCATTCTGGTGGAAAGAGCCAAGAAGGGCGACAAGAACGCAGAAAAGTATCTGCTCAACACCTACATCAAGCCCGTCGAAGACGTACACACATTCAGCGCCGTAGGCCGCTACCCCAGCAAGCTGGGCCACAGCTACAACTTCAAGGGCATCGACTTTGAAGAACATGGTGAACCCCTGGCTCAGATTCACCATCACTGCATCGAGTTATACGATGTAGAAAGAAAGCACAAGACAGCCCAGCTGCCTTACCTGAAGTATCTTCTGGATACCATCAGCCACCGCGCCCTGGACTACCTGGAAAACGAACAGCGTCGCACCAGCCACGAAATTGCCATGAGCGACCTCAAGAACTCCCGTAGCGAAATGGATTGGGAAAACATGAACAACGACGACCTCATGGACGTGGTGGCCTGCAGAGAACTGATGCACGACAACGCCGCCCAGGAACGCAAGGACGCCGAAATCGAGAAGCTGTACGACAAGGCCATCAACAATCCGGACCTTACCCCCGGCAACCGCGTCTATATGCAGACCTACGTGAAAATCGCTAGGGAAAAAGCCTCTTCCAAGGGCTTGATGAAGGCCACCATCAAGGAAATGAACGGCGAAGAAGCCAAGCGCAACGGCGGCTATCACTACGAAAAGAAATCCAGGGAGCAGCTGGGCCAGGAATACGAGGACCAGTTCCGCGCCGCCCTCGGCCTCACTGGGGAATAAGCAAAGGGTCCCTATGTACGCAACATTCCATCTCAACCTGGACATCCCCATGTTCAAGGACCTATGGGGCTACAAGTGCAGCAGCCCCGTACCCGGCACCCATTACGGGACCGTCAAGGTAGACCTGCATCTTGACAACCCACCCTCCTCCAAGGCAACATTTTCCCAGGGGGATACAAACTTGTGCGACCTGCTGAACGGCAAGCCCATTTGCAACGACATATCCATCTACTACGGGGGCGTCGCCCGCAGTGACGTGCTATATGTACCCGGTGCAGTGGACATGCAACTCGGCTGGCGCTCCTTTAAGATGGAATTCCAGCGTACCCCAGAAAACAACCTGCACACCTTCAAGATGACCACCCCCATTGCGGACATCAGTATTCCCAAGGGGTCATTTATTTTTCTCCTAGGATCCTCCCTGAACGGGTTGAGCGCCCTGAAAATGTACCTCAACGACCCCGAAAAGTACCACATCGGATACAGTAGGTGCTTCCTCACCACCCGCCCGGAAACTCCGGAAGAATACACCGCCATCTATAACGAGGAACGAAACTGGGCGCTAAGCCAACGTTTCAACAACAGCCTCCCCAAGGAAATGCAACCCTTCCCCACCGCAGATGAAGTCCGCCTGGATCCCCTCTCCTACACGGACCACAAATTCCCCCCAGCCGCCAACTTCGCCAGGATCCTAATCAACGGGGAATAAACAGGGAATAAAACCCCGCAGGCAGACAAAGCTAGAGTTTAAAAGCCCCGCTCAAACGTTATGGTTGAGCGGGGCTTTATTTCGTCGCGTGAAAGTGCATTTTTCGTCGCGAGTACATACTAACGGGCGGTTTTCGCCCGTTTAGTATGCATCCAATTTTTGAACATCTTGAGGTGATGCATACTAAACGCTCCTTCGGAGCGGATTAGTATGTACGCGCATCCCGAGAGCAACCCGAAATCAACCTGAAATGCGCCT
>NZ_FRBE01000022.1 GCF_900142535.1 Fibrobacter sp. UWEL | reverse complement strand
TGTAGATGTAAAGATAGCCTACGAATGGGAATCGGAATCGAGAGATTCATCTAGCAAGGCTGCCTAAATGCTTCCACACATGTTGATGATGCCTCCTAAAAGAGCTCAATTCTATCCGAGCACACTTGAAATAAAGTGTACAACAGGAAACACTGTATCAAAACTGCAGTTTCAAGTGCCATGATTCACTCAACATCCTTATATTAAAAAATCTACGGCACTTTTGCATTTTTGCCGTAGATTTGTTATATTATAATTATGGCTACATACGACAATAAAAAAATACCCGACAGCCCAACGCTTATCCTTCGAGAATCAGCAAGTGCGTATCAGTACCATCAAGCCCTTCAGAAGGTTAGAACCGGCGAAATGATTCGTCTGCGTCCAGGAATATTTGCTTCCACCGAAACACTAGCAGCAACCATGATTGACATCAATCAAGTTGTGCCAAAAGGCGTCTTGTGTATGTATTCTGCGTGGTTTCATCACAATTTGACAACTCAAATTCCGTCCGCATACAATATCGCAATCGAAAGAAAGCGAAAAGTCGTTCTATCATCACCGATTTCAGTAGAACTGTATTACTGGTCCGAAAAACTATTCGAGTTCGGCATTGAGCAAACAAACATCGAAGGACATTCTGTCCACATCACCGATATAGAAAGATCCGTTTGCGACGCCATCAAGTATCGCAATAAAATCGGTTTGGACCTCAGTTCCGAAATATTTCGCAGTTACCTGCAACGTCCCGATAAAAAGATTTCAAAGCTTTTGGAAACAGCAAAAAAATTGCGCGTCGAAAAAACCGTCAAGTCTTATTTGGAGGTAATCCTATAGTATGGTCAAATTCGTGGACAAATCCATTCGTAATAGACTTCTCGGACTCACAAGAAAAGAGAATCTAAACTACCAGCAAATTCTCATCCGTTTCATCCACGAAAGATTCTTGTACAGGGTATCCATTAGCAAATACGCAACCTCGCTGTACCTAAAAGGCGGTGCACTACTCTTTGCCTACGAAAAATTCGGATCCCGTCCAACCGTAGATATTGATTTTCTTGGAACGCGAATTAAGTCCGACAAAACCGAAGTAAAAAAAGTATTCACAAACATCTGCTCGCAAGTCTGCCAAGAAGACGGGATCACCTTTGATATTCAAAGCATATCCACAGAAGACATCATGGTAAACAAAGAATACAAGGGCGTTCGAGTTCAATTTCTCGCACACCTAGATACCATCGTGCAAAGAATTTCTATTGACCTTGGATTTGGAGATGTTGTCACTCCGGAACCAATCAGAATAACCTATCCAGCATTGTTGTCCAATATTCCCGAAACAAACCTTTTTGCCTATTCTCTAGAAACAGTCCTTGCCGAAAAATTTCACGCAATGGTTGTTTTGGAAAACGCAAACAGCAGAATGAAAGATTTCTTTGACTCCTATCAAATTCTTTCAAATCAAAAAATTGACTCCACAACATTAAAGCAGGCAATCATCAACACGTTTGACAATCGGCAAACAACCGTTCCGCAAGACATCATCGCCTTCACCGATGATTTTGCAAACGACCCTATTCGCAACAGATTTTGGAAGGGTTTTCTCAGAAGAATCAAGTGGAATAAACCTCTTGAATTCCCAGTAGTTGTTCAACTGATTCGCGAGAAAATGCAACCCGTGGTGAGCGAGATTAGCCGTCGCACTACTTCTTAATCGCCGCCAAAAAATCCTTCAAACGCTGATCCTTGGGGTTGTCAAAGATTTCAGCGGGAGTGCCGTCTTCCTTGATGACCTGGTCGGCAAAGAACAGCACGCGGTTAGCCACTTCACGGGCAAAGCCCATTTCGTGAGTCACCACCAGCATGGTCATGCCATCGTTTGCCAAGTCCCTCATGATTTTCAGGACTTCGCCCACCATTTCCGGGTCCAAAGCGCTGGTAGGTTCATCGAACAGGATGGCTTCGGGATTCATGGCGGCGGCGCGGGCAATGGCCACACGCTGCTGCTGACCGCCGGAAAGCTGTGCGGGATAATGGTCGGCACGATCAGCCAAGCCAACTCGTTCCAAAAGTTCCTTGGCGCGTTTTTCACCTTCAGCCTTGCTCAGCAAGCCCAGCTTTACAGGCGCAAACATAATGTTTTCCAGTGCAGTCATATTCTTGAACAGATTAAACTGCTGGAACACCATGCCGACGCGGGCACGAATAGAAGGCTTTGAAACCTTCTTATCCAAAATACTCTTGCCATCCAACAGAATGTCGCCGCTGGTGGGCTTTTCCAGCAAATTCAGCTGACGCAGGAACGTGGACTTACCGCAACCAGAAGGTCCGATAATAGCAACCACGTCACCCTTATGGAACTTCACGTTAATGTCTTTCAGAATCGTCTTGTCGCCGTAGGACTTGCAGAGATTCTTCACTTCAATCATAACTTGTTTTTCACTCATGGCAAATCCTCCTTAGCGTTCGTTCTTCTTCAGTTTCTTTTCCAAGCGAGCAACGCAAGTGGAAAGTCCTGCCACGATGATGAAGTAAACAATGGCCACAGAAATCAACGGGAACATGGCTTCGTAAGTGAGGCTTCGGATAATATCGCCGCCGCGGGTCAAATCAGTCAAACCGATGTAGCCGCAAATCGAAGTTTCCTTAATGAGGGAAATAAATTCGTTAGTCAACGCCGGCAGAGAATTCTTGAAAGCCTGGGGATAAACCACATGAATCATCACCGTCTTAAACTTCAGGCCAAGGCTGCGGCCAGCTTCAATCTGGCCCGGATCCACAGCCTTAATGCCACCGCGAATAATTTCAGAAACGTAAGCGCCGGAGTTAATACCGAAGGCGATGATTGCCACCAGCAGCTTATTGATGTTCACAGAAGAAAAAACGATGTAGTAGATGATCAACAGCTGGACCATCATAGGCGTACCGCGAATCACCGCCAGGTAAGCCTTGCAAATCCAGTTAGCAATTTTGTACTTGCCGTTAAACTCGTGGTTCACACGGACCATGGCCACTAAGAAGCCAATGAGAATACCCAAGAGAGCTGCGCAAAGGGCGATAATCAAAGTATTGCGAAGACCTTCGGCGATGTACTTCCAGCGATTGTCCTTAATGAAATTCTTCTGGAACTTTTCCACGAAAGTTTCCTGATCCGCTTCCTTCATGCCGGTACGGACCAGAATCACCACGCGGTTATCCACCAGCTTATCGGTGAAGTTAATGGACTTCTTGCGTTCTTCGGTGACGGTAAAGCCAGACAAACCAATGTCAGCCTTGCCGGAACTTACTGCGTTAATCACAGCATCAAATTCAATGTCCTGAATTTCCAGCACACGGCCCATCTTGTCGGCCAGGTAGTAAGCCAGTTCAATTTCCAGGCCAGCAATCTTATCACCTTCGTGATATTCGTAGGGCGGGAACTGGGCGTTAGTGGCCAGCACCAACTTCTCCCCTTCCGTCACCTTTTGTGCGTAATGGAAAGAACCGGTTCCATTGATGTAAGTGTTCATCAAAGAATCGAAGGTGCCATTTTCATGCATCTCCTTCAACACCACATTGAAGGTATCCAACAAGCCTTCGCGGCCCTTGGCAATGACACCTGCATAAGTTTCTTCAACGAAAGCTTCATCCAAAACGCGCAGCGTAGGATTCTGCTTTACGAAATAAATAGCCGGCTGGTCATCCAGCAGCACAGCGTCAATCTTGCCCTGCTTGAGAGCCTGGACCGCATCAGCCAACTTGGTGTAACGTTCCACATCAATCTTGTTGGTATCACCACCATATTCGGAAGCATAAATATCGGCAGTATTACCAATCTGAACACCCACCTTCTTCTTGCCAAGATCGCTAACCGCAAAAACCTTGTTATCCAGTTCGCTGGGCTTGATATCGCTGCGAACCATGACCACAACCTTATTGTCCACCAACTTGTCGGTGAAATTAATGGACTTCTTGCGCTCTTCGGTAACGGTAAAACCAGACAAACCAAGATCGGCTTTACCAGAACTTACAGCATTAATCACTGCATCAAATTCAATGTCCTGGATTTCCAGCACGCGGCCCATCTTGTCGGCCAGGTAGTAAGCCAGTTCAATTTCCAAACCGACAATCTTATCGCCTTCGTGGTATTCATAGGGCGGGAACTGAGCGTTGGTAGCCAGCACCAACTTTTCCCCTTCCGTTACCTTCTGAGCATAATGATATTCACCGGTACCATTGATGTAAGTGTTCATCAAGGAATCGAAAATGCCATTGTCGTGCATTTCCTTCAGCACCACATTGAAGGTATCCAGCAAGCCTTCACGGCCCTTGGCAATGACACCTGCATAAGTTTCTTCGACGAAAGCCTCGTCCAGAACGCGAAGCGTAGGATTCTGCTTTACGAAGTAAATGGCCGGCTGGTCATCCAGCAGCACCGCGTCAATCTTGCCCTGCTTGAGAGCCTGGACCGCATCAGCCAACTTGGTGTAGCGTTCCACATCGATCTTGGCAGTATCGCCACCATATTCCGAGGCATAAATATCTGCGGTGTTACCAATCTGAACACCCACCTTCTTCTTGCCCAGGTCACTGACCTTATTGACACGATTTGCCAGCGGATCATTTTCGTTGCAGCCCACCAGGACCATAGCGGAAAGGGCCAGGGCAGCGGCCATCACCATCTTAAAAACATTACGAATCATACGGAGATTCCTAAGAAAAAATACGGATAGAAATATAGGTATATCCACCGTTGAACAAAGCTGGATCCAACCCGTTTTTACTAGATTTGACCCCGCAAATTACAAGCGCAGGCAATGAAATGGAAATGAACGAAGACGAAAAATTCCAGCTGGAATGGATCATGAATCACCGCATGGAAGACAAGGATCTGGCTCGCCAGCAGGCCGAAGAAGCAGAAGCCGCCGCCCGCCCCCAGAACCGCGGTCCCCGCGGCAAGAAAATGCGCCGCAGCCCCTCCAGTTGGGAACTTCCCGTTCCCGAAGATGAAATCGACCTTCACGGATACACCTCCGAAGAAGCCGCAGCTGCAGTAGAACGCCGCATTGACGACCTCCTGATTGCAGGCCTCTCCGTCCTCCGCGTCATCCACGGCGGCGGAAACCCGGAATACGGCAACGTCAAGCACATCATCGACCGCAAAGCCCGCACCGAATGGAGCAACCGCATCACCCTCTACAAAGTAGAGCCCGACAACGCAGGATCCAGCATTATGAAACTAGGAAAACCCGCTCCCAAACTCAATTCCAAAGGCAAACCCAAAGCAAAAAAGTAACTTTTTTGCCCCATACCCCTTTAAAAAGTCCAATACACTATCTATATTTGGACTCACAAAACGGAATATAGCTCAGTCTGGTAGAGCGCTTGCTTCGGGAGCAAGAGGTCGTGAGTTCGAATCTCGCTATTCCGATACGAAAAAGAAAGACCACCCAAAGGGTGGTCTTCTTTTTTCGTGTATTCAGGATAGCGAGATGCAGGAGAACTCACGAAGTGAGTTCGACTGCCAGCAAGCCGAGTGCAGCGCCGGGGAGCTAGCTCACCGGCATTGCCGAGGCGTAGCGGCAGAGGCTACGAAGTAGCCTTATCTCGCGCTGTTCAGTTAGCAAACTAAAAGAAATCCCAATTCCCAGTTCTAAAAATCACAAGGCACTTTCATCTCGACGATTTCCGTCCTAGAAACGTAATCGCCCAAACGCTTTCCCTTGATGATATAGACCAGCATCTCAGGCCAGCCCAAAAGCCAGAAAACGTTGCGCAACACTCGCTGAAGCACACTAGCAGGAAGCTTCGTTCTGGCATCCACCAGTTGCAACCCCATAGCACGCTTCCCGATACTACCCTTCTTAGGCAAATCCCTAACCACCATATAAATCATGGCAACCAGAGCCGCAAGGAACGCATCCACAAACGTCTGATGGGAATCAAGTTTCTGACCAGCCAAAACAGGCTGCATCACCATAAAGTAAAACGGGATATTGTAAATAGCAATCGTTATGACAAAGTCAATAGCAAAAGCCATCACCTTCTTATCTCTCATATTCTCCAACCTTTTTTAAACCCAAAACAAAAATAGTAAAAATACAGACAAAATAAAAGACCCCAGTTCATCACTGAGGTCTTTTATAGACAACTCCCTACGTTTGGGAAAGGAGGGTCTTAGGGAGGGCGAAGCCTTCCCTAGTCTAATTACTTAGCTCTTTCGAGATAAGAACCGTCGCGGGTATCCACGCGGATCTTAGTGTTGTTTTCGATGAACAGCGGAATCATCACCTTAGCGCCAGTTTCAACGGTGCATTCACGGAGAACGTTACCGCTGGTGTTGCCCTGGACAGCCGGAGGAGCGTCGATGATCATGAGGTCAACGAAGGTCGGCGGAATGACTTCGATAGCCTTTC
This sequence comes from Fibrobacter sp. UWEL, assembly GCF_900142535.1. Taxonomy (NCBI): domain Bacteria; kingdom Pseudomonadati; phylum Fibrobacterota; class Fibrobacteria; order Fibrobacterales; family Fibrobacteraceae; genus Fibrobacter; species Fibrobacter sp. UWEL. The sequence continues at coordinate 48,806 of NZ_FRBE01000022.1, read as the reverse complement.
CATCCCACCAGGTCACTTCAACGGTAGCACCGTCAAGGAGCCACATTTCTGCGCCATTCAGGTTTTCCTTAGGAATTTCAACCATTTCCATGGTTTCAGAATCCATGAAGTACCAGTTAGTGCCGTCATTGTAGCTGTAGGTCATTTCGCCATAAGTAACATCGGCTTCTTCAACGGTATCACCGCTCTTCCAAGTACGTTCGAGAGTACGGCCGGTAACCAGGTTCTTAATACGAACGCGGTTGAAAGCCTGGCCCTTACCCGGCTTCACGAACTGGTTTTCAATGATTTCATACGGCTGACCGTCAACCATAATCTTAAGCTTCTTACGGAATTCGTTGGTGCTTACAGTACCCATATTATCCTCTTTTTGGTTTTTATGTTGCTAAATTTAGTAATATAATGGAACAACCCGCTTTTGTATTCACGCAAATTTCTGATTTTTTAGACTATTTAGGCCCCGATTTTGCAACTTTGATTGCAAACAACCCCTATTTGGCCAGCTTGGACCGCGACCCCACGTTCCCTTTCTGCTGTTCCAGGCATTATGCCGACCTGATCAAGAACGCAAAGGAACCCGCCGCCCTCCTGCGTGAAGTCCTCCCCACAAAAGAAGAATACCAGGACGTTCCTGGCTTCGTGGACGACCCTGTAGGAGACCTTCCTGCAGGCAAAAGCGAATGTGTCATCCAGAAATACGACCAGAGAGCCTTGATTGTTACAACGGCCACCTGTGGCGTACGTTGCAGGTTCTGCTTCCGCAGGAACTACCCCTTCCAGAACATCCCCAACGTCGACATCCAGGTGGGCAGCTGGCTGGACACCCACACGGACATCTGGGAAGTCATCCTCTCCGGAGGCGACCCCCTGACCCTGTCCCCCGCAAAGTTCCAGAGCCTTATTGAAGCCATCGGCGACCACTCTTCCATCACCACCCTCAGGATTCACACCCGCTTGCCAGTCATGCGCCCGGACCTGATCCAGCAGCATATGGAACTCCTCCGGGAACTTCCCGCCCGCTTCGATTGCGTGCTGGTAAGCCATGTGGACCATCCCGACGAACTGGACGAAGAAAGCCAGGTCATCTTTGGCCAGCTGAAATTTGCCGGCTGGACCCTTTTGAACCAAAGCGTTCTGCTCAAGGGCGTAAATGAGTCCGCAGGCACCATGGTCCAGTTATGTAGAAAACTGTTCGAACAGGGCGTCCTCCCCTATTACCTCCACCAGCTGGATCACGCCAAGGGTGTGGCTCATTACGAAATCAGCGACCCGCAGGCCAAGGCCCTCGTCGCTGAAATTCGCACAAAGCTTCCCGGCTATCTCGTTCCAACACTAGTTCGTGAAATCGCCGGGGAAAAAAGTAAGACCCCGGTGTAGATAATAGACGAGAGAACACCCGCCTTCGGCGGGTTACAGACGAGAGACGAAAGAGGCATGAGGTCGGAGGCTACGCCTCCTAGGGGTTTTAATTCGCTAAAAGTTTCAGTTCTTAACGCAGCGGACCGAGAATCCGTATTCAGCGTCATGGTTTTCAATAACCAAGGACCCGCTCTTAATCATCAAGCAAGATCCATCGGCCGCCCAGAAATTCGTTTCATCCCCGACGCCATAGAAAGAACTACTAGAATATTTCTTTGTGCCAGCAGGATAGGCAGAGAAGCCATAGCTTCCAGAAGATTCAACACCGGACCAGCCTGTAGCAGAAATCAAATAGGGCACAACCTCGCTCCATTTGTCCAACTTCTGCGCTTCTTGAATCAAGTCAACCAGTTCTTCCCATTCCGTTTTGGAAGGCAGGTGCCAGCCCACAGGACAGCCATTTTTCGCATCCGCAAAAGTATACAGGCGACCATACTTTTCACACATGGACTTATCATTTTCATAACACCAACTACCTTCACCTGCGTAATTCAGATTTTCAGCCATCCAGGTTCGCTCCCCCAATCGAACTACACCATACTTGCTTCCATCTCTGGAATCAATCAGCTTACCATCTTCAATCACGCTGGGAGCAACCACCGGATCCTTCTTGTCAAACCACAAAGTATCACTTTCACAAACCAAGGTGTAAGTCTTCCCATCTAGAATCTGGAAAGAACAACCAGAGTCCGCCTCAACCACAATAACAGAGTCCCGAATGACAACCGTATCCTTTTCATAGGCGAACGTCATGCGAACCCAGGCATTTTCATCACAGAAGAAAACCGCAGCGGAGTCCACCACATAAACGGTCTCACCGAACATCTCCGGAGTACACTTTCCTAGTTTCTCACCGGCATCCAGTTTACCCACCGTCTGGTTACGTTCCGTGATGTAGGTAATTTCATCACCAGAGCAAGCCATTAGAATCATGGCACAAAAAGATAATGCGAGAAGATGTTTCATATACATTCCTTACTTTCCTAAAAATACGGTGGTCACTTCCACAGAGTCCTCAACGCCGTTGATATCCGTGTAGATTGCGGTCCAGGTAATGGTGGTATCGGATTCCAGCGGTTCATCCAGCCAATTCCACAAACGATTTTTATACGTCACAAGCTTAAGAGGATAGGTCTGAGGGCAGCTAAAACACATCTTTTCCGCCAGATAATACCCGTATACAGTATCCACCTCAGCCTTATTAATCACAAGGACCGTATCCACGTTGTGCGACGCCTCAGGATACCCCACAGCGTAAGCCCATTCAGGCAAATCATCACTTGAGATGGAATAACCTTCCGAATAAAACAGTCTTCCAAAATCCAGGGTATCCTTCGTATCCAGAGTATCAAAGGCAGCACGTAAATCTTCCACAGAAAACTTCGGTACTTTGGTGTAAGGAATGAAGTTGGACGGATGTCCCTTTCCATAGTTAATGGAATTGATCTGCTTATAAGTTGCATTCTTGATGACCTGATAAACAGAATCCACGAAAATCGTATCCATAACATGTATGCATCTATCGTAGCGGCTACCATCCGATTTTACCGTAGTGGTGCATCGTTCATCCCGAACCGGCCAAGGATAACGAACAACAGACACCGTTTCTTCAACCTGTTGTTCAGAAGCCATTTGGTAAACGACTATCGTCGGTGTCACATAATAAGGGGCCTCAACAGTGCATTCAAAATAATTCTTCTGAATGTCACAATCCGCATTTTCAGATTTTACAGTGACGGTATCATATAATTCTTTACCCCGCTGGAAAATAAAGCTTGTATAGGAAACCGTATCCACATAGCGAGTCTTATAAACCGTATCCCGATAAACACGAACCTCCCCCACATTCACATAAAGAACGCCATCCTCAACAAACGTATCCGGAAAAATGACATTCTCCCGAAGGGGGGCTGCAGCCACACTCTCCTCATCAGAGCAGGCAACAAACAAAAAGCCAGCGCAAAGCCCCACCCAAAACAAAAACAACTTCATGAGTCCTCCTAATCTAACAACAAGATACTAAAACAGCGTCTTCACGCCAATCCCTATAATACCGTCTAAGTAGTTCTCGCCATTCCTGAGTGCGTAATAGAAATTCACACTCCAATTGCTGCGATACTGAGTGAAGGCAAGTCCATACTCATGCTCTTCCTTCCATCCGTGATCATCATCCAACTCCCGATACAATCCCGGCTGATAAAAAGCCTCAATACTCAAGTTGTAACCATCCTGCCACAAGAGCGCAAATTCAGAAAAACCATAAGCACGAGTCCTGAGGAATCGATAATCCATTCCCTTGAAATCATCCATACCGCCCAACGCAAAATAGTCGGAACGATCCAGAACCGCATCCGTAGCAAACAAGCCCCCTGCCTGTCCACCTGCACGAACAATCCAGTTCTTGTACAGAGGAACATACTTGACCAAGCTAGCTTTCAAGCGCAAGTAATTATCCAGAGAATCGGGACGCGCCATATTCCATACCGCAGACGCCTCCAAACGCATACCAGAACGAGGCAAGGAGAAACGATCCAGGGAAACGTAAGACACCTCCAGAGAAGACGTTTTTTCCTTATCCCCCACGCCCACAAAAACTCCAATCGAAAAGTCAAAACCAATATCACGAGTAACGCCGATTTCTCCATAAGCGTCCCGAGTGGAGGAGTCATCGTCAAAATACCCGCGGGCAACCAAGTTCCACTGCGTCCCGAAAATCCAAGGTTCCTTATAGGAACCTTCCAAACGTCGGGAATCCTCGGAAGTAAATCCCTCTACCTGCAGGTCCCTCGCAGTCCCCATTATATTCATGAGGGACACGTCAATTGAACCTTCCCACGTCCCGCTTTCGCTAGAATAAGTCAGCAGGGCTTCCGCTTCGGAAACAGCCGCCCCACGCATACTGAACGCAGGAATAATCCTGTTACGCGCAGGATCGCGGAACATTACCGCAGGAGCAGTCTTCTGGAAGTATCCCAAACGAGCAAGACGATTTTCCGCACGTTCCATATCCAGAGGCCGCACAAGATCTCCCGCAGGCAATCCCGCCAGCTTGCTAAATACATCCGGTCTCGTTCCCGAAGAATCCAGGTTCACACTTTCCGCCCAGACAAACGCAGAACCCCGACGAAGTTCAACCGTCAAAACACCAGCGCTATCCACATTCCCTAAAACGATTGCAGAAATAAACCCCTGATTTTCATAATCAGTCACAATCTTATCTGCTGTAACTTTCCAGGATTCGCAGGGCAACCCCATAACAAAAGCCATCTGGGTTTCATCCGCATCCGTACGCTCACCCGTCCAGACAATACGCTGAATGCGGCAACCTTCGGAGGCGAAGGCTACTCCAGCAAAAGCCAGCAGCAACAACGTATATGTCAAAACCAATCTTTTCATTTGTTCACTAGATTCTTCGGCTTCGCTCAGAATGACGCGGACTTATTTTTAAAAACTTGCTCTTGCCTCCATGCTGAGCTTCTGGAAAATATTTTCCTCGGCATCGCCAAATCTCAAAATATACCGTCCACCCATAGAGAAATAATCATTCACCGTCAGCGAAACACTCAATTCTAATCGATAAGTTCGGCCATCGCTATAGCCATCCATCACCTGATATGGCACGGTCCCTCCGTAAGTATCCGCCTGAATGACGGAGAAGACTGCATAGGCATCCGCTTTTTTCAAGCGTTTATACCCCAATCGCAAAGAACCTTCCCACAATTCACCTTCAAAATCGTCACCACTTTCATCCTCGCCGGAACCCGTGCGGTAGCGGCCCGCAGGCTGCACATAAAAACTCTGGAGGAAATCCATTCGGTACTTCAATGAACCATCATACACCCGCCAATCCCACTGGCTTAAAGCGGACAGTTCCTCATCCTGAATCAGGAACGAGCCACTTACCAGATGGTCCGTACCAAAGGGGACGCCACCTTCCAGAAAGTGACTGAAAATGGTTTCGTAATAGGAAATGGAAGACAACTTCTTGTCCAGTTCAACGCCAGGCTTGTAGGAAAGATTGGCGCCCATGGGATGTTCCCATTCCAGCAAGCCTTCCATGGAGATCATCCCCGACGTCAGGCGGTCCAGTTTAGACTTTGTTACCGGCGGGAAGAACAACTTCTTACCCGTGGTGTCATTTGCTTCTCCATTCCAGGAACCACCAATAGTAATATCCCTCAGGATACCGTTCTTGACGCCCAGAAAACGTCCCGGATTCCAGCGCAATTCCAATTCGAAGGAAACATCACTGGAAAGTACCGCCCCAACGGAATCGTTACGTCCAAGACCTTCGTAAACGAAGTCTCCATTGTCCACGCCTTCGATGTACGTGCCTGTCAAGCTATCATAACGCACATCACCAGTACCAGGCGCCACCGCCTTATACACCGCCGTATAAACCTGTTCTTCCGTCAGGCCCACCTTATAGGAAGTATTTCCCCACAGGCCTAAGTCCTCATTTCCAAACTGTGCATCCAGATTACCCGCCCAGTTGTTTTCCTTGCCGGACTGATTTTCTTCAATCTGGTCAAATTGCAGCAAGTGATTTACGGTAACGAAATCATTGCGATAGGAAACTTCCTGAAGCCACGTTGATGCTCGCAAAGAGTCTTCCCAATCCTTGCCGTAAGATTCCCCCTTACGTCGAGCCATGCGACCGCCAACGGATTCCTTCACTTCACCATTCTCGAAATAAAGCCCAAAGCCGCCGGCACTTTTTCCATAAACGACTTTATCCACATCATTGATTTCTGTATAGCGGCCATCCATACTTCCAAAGGGCCTGAATATTCCCTGAAGGAATTCACTACTCAACAAAGCCTGATAACGTTCCTTGGAATCTTCCTGCTGGCTCGCCACACGAACCAAACTGAATTGACTTGCCACATCCGAATTGCGGTGAGTCAAACCAAATGAAGTTCTAGACGAATTCCAGGATTCATCCTCATTGCGACGATAGCCCCACGTTGCAGAGCCCAGCAAATTTTTTCCCAGACGGAAACGGAAACCCAATTCATCAAACAGCAAGTCTTCATCCAGTGAAGAACTATCCTTAAGAGACAAGTCCCATTGGTCCCGTAAGTGATAGGAATTCCATCCCGAATAAGAACCTTGGAACTTGGAGATGTCAAAGCCTTTCTGAATGCGGCTGCCGCCCACATCCAAAGCCAGAGGGAACGTTTTCAAATAGCTGGAAGAGTCCGAGGTCACAAGCCATCGCAGGGCAAGTCCCTCCGGCCCTTTCACCTCATGGGAAACCGTGTTGGTGTCTTCACGATTGAAAGCGAATTCCACATCCGCATAAAAGCGATGGTCCAGCTGGGTACGGATTCTGGCGCCGCCACGATCAGTTCTTCTGGGGCGTGCAAGTACACCTAAGCTATCGTCACGAACAAATTCTTCCCCGCGATCCGCCTTCAGCATCTTGTAGTCATCATCCGTCCAGACACCCCGCTTTAGGCGATCCACATCATTTTCCAATCGAAAGCCAGACACGTCCAGCCACAAGTTTTCATGACGGTAATGACCTTGGGCTCCGTAAAGAGTATAGATGTTTTCATCTTCGTAGGCGTCAAACTCAATGCGGATTTCATCTTCCGCAGTCAGCATGAAACTGCCCGTAAAGTCCAGCAGACCGCCGGCATAATTCATCCGGTAGTCTTTCTCTCGGGAAAGTTTCCTTCCGTTCAGCCACACGGTTTCAGACTGCGGCACCACCTGGATATAACTTCCGGAGCCATCCATGGAGTAGCCTTCACGTTGGCCGCTGACTCCGTTAAACACCTTGGTAAAATGTTCCACCTCGTCGGTACCGAAAACACCGCTGGCTTCACCAGTCCCACCTAGAAGACTTCCTCGCACACCCGCCATGGCCCCTAAGGAACTGCGGTCCAGAGAATACAGGCTTAAAGATTCATCCTTCCAGGTCAAGTCCCCCAGATGCAAGAATCCAAAAGGCGCATTCACACGAAAGTAAATCTGGTCCACCTCACGTAAGGTGGATGTCGTCTGGTCTCCCGCCTTACGCCCCACATCAGAGAGAAGCGCTTCAACGTAAACGCTATCCGTAAGACGTCCCATAATAGACAGGCGCAGTTCCTGGTCCACCTGGGTTCCACCGTCACCCACCGTAATTTCCATGGTCTTGTAGCCGTGCGTTTCAAGTGAGTCCGTCCGTCGAGACGAATCCTCAATCACAGGCTTAGACTCCTTACTGTCTAGAACAGAAGGATCCCATACCGGTATTGTCTGGATATTCCTTGCAGAGGCTGTAAGCGCAAGAAGCCCCCCGAGGACCACTGCAAGTTTCATGGCCTTACCTCAGGGAAGGCGTTACTTTAAACTGCCTGGTTGCAAGGAGTTTGTGGCCCGCCACGAAGTCTACACTCCATTCCCCTTCCTTCATCAGCTTTGGGGTAATAATGGTGTAGCAAGATTCTCCCGAAAGATGGCAGGGAGCTTTCAAGACCGTATCCGCCCCATTAAACCAGACATGGAGCAAGGTGTCCTCGTCGGAAATGGCGGCTCTGGAAACTGTGGTGTAGAAATAAATTTTGCTATCGACGTCAAAGACACTGTCCACGCCAAAGGGACTGCCGTTCACAATATGGCTGCACACATCGCCCTGGGCTACAATCAGCTCGGACTCTGCGGAATCCTGAATGGTTGCGTCATCCATGCAGAGCACCACAATACGGTGGATCAAAAATCCTAAAAAGACGGCAATCACAAGGATTGTCGTCTTCCGCAAATTTCGAAGCGGTTGAACCTTTGTCACAAAGAGCCTATCGGACTAAGCGACTAGTATTCTGGGTAAATGCGGGGACTGCATCCACCAGCTTTTCCACCAACAGGCGGTTGAAGTCGTCGATGCGGTTCGGCAGGCGGTTGCCCGGGAAAATCTGGACCAACAGCAGGGCCTGGTCCACCGGAGCAATGTAGATGGAACGGTTGTCACCTGCGTAGGAAACAGAGTTAAAGTTTTCGCCACCCAGCATAAGACCCACCTGACGGGCGGAGTCAAAGGAGGCCGTGCTCAACACAGCCAGAGGAGTAGCGTCCAAGCCAAGGGAGCCAACTTCGGCGATGATAGAACCGTCGCGATGGCAAAGCACGATGTATTCGGCCTTAACGCTTGCCTGGTAAGCAGACATCAGGCGGCGGACTTTGTCCGCATCATCTGTATAAATGGTAAAATCACTCACGATGCAGCCTCCTTAGCGGTTATTTCTTCTTGGGAACGTACGGACGCAATTCGATTTCGTCGTCGGCAGCTTCGTTGGCAGGTTTTGCCACGTCACGGCCAAAAGTCGGCATACGGGGCGGAATTGCAGTAGCAGCCTTGGGTCGACCGAAGGGGGAAGACGTAGCTCCCTTCTGGAAGAGACCTGCACCGGCAGACTGGGGCTGAGCAGGAGCTGCAGCGGGTTTTGCGGCGAAGGACGGCATACGGAAAGGAGACGGTGCAGCACTCTGGGGAGCGGGAGCGGCAGGAGCCGGTTCCTTCACGGAAACGCCATCCTTAGTCAGGGAAACATCGTGAACACCAGTATTGTTGACATTAGCGGCTGCCTGACGGAGGAAGCCCTGCTTCACGTTGAACTTTTCGATAACAAGCATTGCGATCGTCTTCAGGGTGGTCACAACGCCCTTACCGTTATGGGCGGTTGCCGGGAAGAACGGAATGTTGCGGGGATTAAGTTCAGCATTCAGTTCGTCCAGAGTAAACACATTGTCCATATCGCGCTTGTTGTACTGGAGCACGAAAGGCATATCGTCCAGATCCATGCCGTAATCCTGCAGGTTCTGACGAAGGTTCTGCAAACTTTCCAGGTTTTCAGCCTGACGGGAGCGCTGGGAGTCGGCAACGAAAACGATGCCGTCCACACCACGAAGCACCAGCTTACGGGTACTGTTGTAATAAACCTGACCAGGAACAGTATAAAGCTGGAAACGAGTCTTAAAGCCCTTGATATCACCGAGATTCAACGGCAAAAAGTCAAAGAACAAAGTACGGTCGCCTTCAGTAGCCAAGGACACCATATCTGTACGCTTGTCCTGAGGCATCTTCTGATGGATAACCTGCAGGTTGGTGGTCTTACCACTCAAGCCCGGTCCGTAGTAAACTACTTTACAGCTGATTTCACGTGTAGCAAAATTAATTGAAGACATTACTAATCCCTAACAATACTATGCGCAAATCTATAAAAAAATTTTGGATTCATTCCTTAATATATATGGGATTTTACTCCAAAAAGCAATAAAAACGACATTTTTCTCGTTTTTCTAGACAAATTTATTATTACAAAGTAAAATATAAACGACCGAAAACCAGCGCGAGTCCGTCGCGCTGGTTTTCGAGAAAAAGCGATGTTGCTTCTTAGCTGATAAGAGCTAATTATGCGAGGCTATTGATAACCTTAGCAGCCTTAGCCTTGTAGTTTGCTGCACGGTTAGCGCAGAAACCTGCACGATGCTTTGCAGCGGCCTTATCCAGCTGGCTGAACAGGTTGGGAAGTTCCTTGAGAGCTTCTTCCTTAGTTGCAGCAGTACGGATAGCCTTGAGGCTGGTACGGATAGCAGAACGTGCGGAACGGTTCTGTGCATTGGCCTTTTCGGCCTGAATCAAACGCTTTTTGCAAGACTTGTGTTGAGGCACCTTATTATCTCCGGGTGAAAACCTACTTAAAAATGTTGGCTCAAAGTTAGTAAATATTTGAAAGATTTCAAGGGGTACCAAAAAATTTCTAACTTTTGGGCCATGATTCCCTTCGTAAATCTTGTTGGACAACGAGATGCCTATAGGCAAGAACTCGAAAAAGTCGAGAAAGAAGTGCTGGATAGCGGCTGCTTCATCGGCGGTCCTCAGGTGAAAAATCTAGAAAAAGAGCTGTCGGACTACACCGGCCGGTCCGCAATTACCTGCGGAAGCGGTACCGACGCCCTGACTATCGCCCTTATGACCCTGGATTTACGCCCCGGTGACGAAGTCATTGTGCCGGACTTCACCTTCATCGCCCCGGCGGAAAGCGTGGCATTTCTAGGCGGAATCCCCAAATTTGCCGATATTGACCTAAAAACTCTGCAAATTGACCCCGCCAGCGTTCAAGGTCTTGTAAGTGAAAAGACCCGAGGGATCATTGCAGTAGACCTGTTCGGGCAGTGTGCCCCCTTCGAAAAACTGCGGGAAATTGCCCAAAAACACAGTCTCTGGATTATAGAGGATGCCGCCCAGGCATTTGGCGCCACCCGAGTGGTCGCTGGGCAAATCCAGAAGGCATGTACCTTCGGGGACATTTCCATTACCAGCTTCTACCCTACCAAACCCTTGGGCTGTTACGGGGATGGCGGAGCGCTCTTTGTAAGCGATTACCAACTAGAAGAAAAAATCCGGATGATCGCTAACCACGGCAGTCCCGGACATTACGACCACCAGATTCTAGGCATGAACAGCCGTCTGGACGCGTTGCAGGCAGGAATCCTCCGCGTCAAGCTCTCCCATCTGGATGCCGAACTGAAAATCCGTGAAGAAAACGCCCGAAAGTACGACCGTTTCTTCCTGGATGTATGGAATAATACTAGAGGATCGGACCTGCAGGTCACCCCTCAAGCTCTGGATTCTAGGAATTTCAGTACCTATGCCCAGTACACCTTGCTGGCCCAGAACCGCGAAGCCTTTATAGCCCTGTTGAAGCAGGCCGATGTGCCGTTCTGCATTCACTACCCGGAAACCCTTCAGAACCAGCCCTGTTTCAGGGGTTTACAGCAAGCCCCCTCCCCCAACGCAAAGAAGGCAACCCAGATGGCCATTAGCCTGCCGGTGTGCGCCTTTACGGATGTAGACCAGATTATCAGCCGTCTTGTCAGAGCCTAAAGCCAAGGAAGCAACGCATTTTGCTATCTTGAGCCCCGTGGCTTTTTACTCCAATGAAATCATTCAGCAGTTAAAATCTCAGACGGACATTGCAGCCGTCATTGAGAGTTTTTTGCCGTTGAAGCGCTCCGGAAATGGGCGCTATCTTGGAGTATGTCCTTTCCACGACGACCGCTCCCCCTCCATGAACGTAAACCCGTCCCTAGGTATCTACAAGTGTTTTGCCTGCGGAGCCGCCGGTGACGTTTTCAAGTTTGTGCAAGAGCACGAAAAGATGGACTTTAAGGGAGCCGTGGAATGGGTAGCAAACTTTTCTCACTTTACGCTGCCTCAGCTTGGCGCCCCCGAAAATGCGGAAGCCATCGAGGAACGTGAACAGGTCCGAAAGCTAAATGAACTGGCCTGCCAGTGGTTCGAGCAGCAGCTCACCATGAGCGAAAAGGCGATGGCCTATCTGAATAGCCGCCACATTACAGCGGAAACCCGCCAGAAGTTCCACATCGGTTACGCCCCCGATGGAAGAGAAGGCTTTATTGGTTACGCCGTCAAGAACGGTTTTTCTCCGGCGGACTGCGTGAAGGCAGGCCTTGCTGTAGAGAAGGAACATGGAGGCATCTCCGACAAGTTCCGCGACCGCCTGATGATTGCCATCCAGAACATTTCCGGCATGATCGTAGCCTTCGGTGGTCGCGACCTGAGCGAGAACAAGGACCCCAATTTTAAGCCGGCAAAGTACATGAACAGTCCGGAATCCGCCCTCTATCACAAGAGCGACATTCTGTTTGGACTTCATCACAGCCGCCAGAGCATTGCGAAAGAAAATGCGGTCATCATCGTGGAAGGCTACTTCGATATGATTAGCCTCTATCAAGGTGGGGTTACCAACGTGGTAGCCGCCTCCGGAACCGCCCTGACGGAAACTCACGCCAGCATTCTTGCCCGCTATGCCAAGACCGCCTATCTAGTTTTTGACGGAGACGCCGCCGGACAAAAGGCAACCATGCGCAGCCTCGAGATTGTGTTGCCCAAGGGAATTGCGCCCCGAGTTTTCGCGCTGTCTAGACCCGACGGAACAAAGATCGACCCTGATAACTTCGTGAACGAACAGGGTCCAGACGCCTTTAGAAGGGCACTTACAACCGCAGATGACTGGCTGAACTATCTGGCTAGCCGCAAGGACCTGCGCAGTCCCGAAGAAAGAGCGGGCTTTGTCAGTTACGCAAAGTCCCTAGTCAAGAGCATTGCCGATCGTGAGCTTCAAAATCAATACTTGAAGCTCATCTCCGAACGATTCAATACGGACCGTTCCCTGTCCCAAGTCCGCCCCCTCAAGCAGGACAAGCGCCCTCAGCAGGCTGCGGCACCCCAAGTGCAGGAAGCGGCCATCCAGTGGCACGCCATCCCGCCTATTGAAATTCGATTCGCCAATTTGCTGTTGCGCAATCCGTCCCTGATGGAACGTGCGCTGGAATACTTCGACATGGACTGGGCCGCCAGCGGCATCCAGATGTTCGAATCCCCCCTGGTAGACGAATTCGTCAACACCATCGTGGCGTTGTACGCCGAAACAGGAAGTCACAACCCGCAGGTTCTTTACGAAAGCGTATCTAAGGAAATGCAGAGCTTCATTGAAGGTCTGCCCGACGAGCTATGGAAGCCCCCTCAGGAAATCTACGAGTTCTACCAGACTCTGACGGTGCTTTCCACAAAGCTTTGCGACCGCCAGAAAAAGGAACTCCCCCTGGATACCATGGAACGTGTGAACACCCGCATGAAGATGACCAAGTTCACCCAGGGAATGCAGACCATTAACAACCTGCTGAACGCGGAGAAAATCCAGATTGACGCCTTTGCAGATCAGGTCGTGCGAAGCAAGGCCCAGCTGATCCAGTTCCAGGCAGCCCTGCCCGAAATGCAGAGCGCCCCGCAGGAAACGTACCAGTCTGAGTCTTACCAAACGGAACCCAACCAGATGGAAACGCCTCCCCAGGAATTTGATCAGCCGGACTTCGGTCCTCCACCCGATATGCCGCCCGAGGCCATGGAAGAACCTCCCGAAGAGGAAGATTATTCCTACGGCGCAGACGAATTCAACAACGACGACGATATGGGATTCTAGGATCACAGAACCTTGAGACCGGCGGACACAAAAGAAAAGTTTATAAACGAGGAAAACATGTTAAGCATCAAGAACCTTAAAGCAAGTATCGAAGACGGAACCCAGATTTTGAAGGGTATCAACCTGGAAGTAAAGCCCGGCGAAGTCCACGCCATCATGGGTCCCAACGGTTCCGGCAAGAGCACCCTTTCCAAGGTGATCGCAGGCCACCCCGCCTACACCGTGAACGATGGCGTTGTGGAACTGGACGGCAAGAATCTGCTTGACATGGAAATCTGCGAACGCGCCAACTCCGGCCTGTTCATCAGCACCCAGTACCCCACCGAAATTCCGGGCGTAAACAACGTGGAATTTTTGCAGATGGCACTGAACTCCAAGCGTAACTTCCTGGGTCTCCCGGAAATGAGCGCCGAAGACTTCAAGAAGCTCTGCGAAGAAAAGATGGAACTTCTGGAAATGGACAACCGTTACCGCGACCGCGGCGTCAACGAGGGCTACTCCGGCGGCGAAAAGAAGCGTAACGAAATTCTCCAGATGGCAATTCTGGACCCAAAGGTTTCCTTCCTGGACGAAACCGACTCCGGCCTGGACATTGACGCTCTGCGCATCGTTGCAAACGGCATCAACCACATCATGAGCCCCGAAAAGGCCGTGATTCTCGTGACCCACTACCAGCGTTTGCTGGACTACATCAAGCCCACCTACGTTCATGTGCTGCGCCACGGCAAGATCATTTTGAGCGGCGGTCCGGAACTGGCCTTGAAGCTGGAAGAACAGGGCTACGACTGGATCGAAGAAAAGTAACTGAGGCGACGAATGAGCTATACCAATACTGAATTAGCACAGGCCGCCCAGGCTCGCATCAATGCCCTTGGCATGCCCAAGCGCAATAACGAGCTGTGGAGTTTCTTCCCGGTCTATAAGATTCCCAATATTCTGAATACGCAGGAAGGTTCCGCAAGTATTTTTGAAAACGAGACGGATATCGCCGCCCTTTTGCCCATTGCAAAAGCGGCTCCCGCTATGAAGAAGGATTTTGCGGAAGGCGAAACCGAAATGGGTCTCATCAAGAGCCGCGACGATTTCGGCCACAGCATTTTCACCATCGGCAAGAACGCCAAGATTTCCCTTGAAATTCTGGACAACAAGGTTCAGCACGAAATTGCCGCCGAACGTTTCGACATCACCGTTGAAGAAGGCGCCGAGCTGGAAATTTTCTTTGCAAATCCCGCCAACGAATTGCCCCTGCAGTTCCGTCACTTTGTGATCAGGCAGGCCGCCAACTCAATCGTTCATTTTTCCAACATCCTGCAGGACGCTGGCATTGGCCGCATCAGCATTGATGTGGATCTGAACGGCGAAGGCGCCAACTTCGATTACCGCAGTTTGTCCATATTGAAAGGTTCCGCCAGCAAGCATCAGCGCTTGACCATCCGTCATAACGCCCCCAACACTGTCAGCTCTCAGTTCGCCCGCAACCTGCTGGACGAAAGTTCCTACGTAAGCTATGACGGCAGCGTTATCGTTGGCGATCACTGCAGCCAGGTGAACTCCAGCCAGCTGGTAAACACCATCCTGCTGGGCGACGAATCCAGCGTTTCCGTAAAGCCCGTCCTGAAGATTTATCACGACGACGTGGAATGCACCCACGGCAACACCTGCGGCGAACTGGATAACGACCAGATGTTCTATCTGACCAGCCGCGGCATTCCCACCGCCACTGCCCAAAAGATGCTCATGAAATCCTTCGCCAAGGAACTGTTCCTGCCCCTAAACGATGGCCCCGCCAAAAAGAGGTTGATGCAGGTTCTAGCAGGATTGTAAAAAACAAACCCTTAAACATTCAAAGGTCGCACCATCAATGGCGCGGCCTTTATTTATTGAAATGGATTTTTCATAAGAAATCCCATATTTTGGCACTCCTGTGACACGAAAACTTTATACATTGGTAGTATGAAGTTTGTAACTAAAATTCTTTGTTTTTTGGCTGTATTTGCTGCATTCGCCTTTGCAAATACCGCTAGTCAAGATTCCTCGACTACGGCTCGGAATGACAAACATATTGTCGAGGCAGCAATTGCTGCAACCGACTCCAGCCTCCCCGGCCCTGTAGCCACAGATTCCACCGCCAAGGCTGCTGCGAAAAAGCACGCTGTTTGGATCAAGCTGGAAGGTGACGTGGAACCGGCCATGTACGAGTTCTGCGCCCGCGCCATCGGTGAAGCCCTGGAACAAAAACCGGACTACATCATTTTCGAAATCAATACTTTTGGCGGTCGCCTGGACGCAGCCTTCGACATCGTGGATACCATCATGGCCGTTCGCGGTCCCCAAACCATTGCCTTCGTGAAGAAGAAAGCCATTAGCGCAGGTAGCCTCATTGCTCTGGCCTGCAACAAACTTTATATGATGGAATCAACCACCATCGGCGACTGCGCCCCTATCCTTCAAAGTGCTGGTGGCGCCCCCCAGATTATCGGAGAAAAGGTTCAGTCTCCCCTCCGCGCCAAGTTCCGCAACCTGGCTCAGAAAAACGGCTATCCCGAATTGCTGACCACAGCTTTCGTAACTCCGGAACTTGAAGTTCTGGAATTGAAGACTAAGTTGGATGCAGGCAAGAAAACCGCCCGCGACACCACCATGGTCATTGAATCTCCCAAATACGCCGTCATGAGCGAAGCCGACAAGAAGTTCTGGGGTTCACCCAAAATTCTGGTGAAGGAAGGCGAACTTTTGACCATGACCGATAAGGAAGCTCAAGAATTAGGATTCTCCCAAGGAACTTTCCCCGGTCGCGACGAATTTGAAACAGCCCTATCCATTGAGAAGAAAAGCGAAGTGGAAACAACCATGGGCGAAGACATTGCTAACGCCATTGCAGCCATCAGCGGACTCCTGCTGATTCTCGGCTTCGGCGCCCTCTACATCGAGTTCAAGACTCCTGGTTTTGGCTTCTTTGGCATTGCAGGTATCATCCTTATTGGTGTTGTATTCCTAGGTCAGTTCGCACCCCAGCTGGACGGCATGCTTCCCGCAATCCTCCTGATTGCAGGCGTCATTCTCTTCCTGGTGGAAATTTTCGTGATGCCTGGTACATTCCTCTTTGGTATCGGTGGTATCATCTGCATGATTATAGCTCTTGCTACCAGCTACGACCCCGGCAATATCCCTGAATACGTTCCGGAGGCCGCCGAAGAAACATTTGACGCACTTCCCTGGCTGTTCGGTTTATTCTACATGCTTGTGTGCGCGGCCATCGCCCTTGTATTCCCCATTGCGGCTAGCAAGTACTTGATTCCCCTTCTGCCCGAAGGCTGGACTCCTATGCTAAAGACCGACCTTGAAACCGCAGCCTCCCCCACGGAATCAATCCAGGAGATTGCAGTAGGAACCATTGGCGTGGCTAAGACATTCCTTCGCCCGGTGGGCCAAGCAGCTTTTACAACTGCCGATGGTACAACCAAATTACTGGACGTACATACCCGCGGGGAAATCATTGAAGCAGGCCAGTCCATCAAGGTGGACGCCGTTCAGGAAGGTCACATTTTCGTTTCTGCAAATAACAGCTAAAAGCATTTTTAACATAAAGGATCACATATGGATACTCTCGTAACCGTAGGCATTATTATTGCCGCTATCGTTGTCATCATTCTGCTCGCCTTCGTAGGCAAGTTCTTTAGCCTCTGGCTTCAGGCATTGTTCTCCAAGGCAAACGTGAGCATTTTCCAGCTCATCGGTATGCGCCTTCGTAAGGTTCCTCCCCAGGTGATTGTGGAAGCTCGTATTCTTAGCTGCAAGGCGGGTCTCCCGGTGGATACCAACCTGCTTGAAGCCCATTACCTTTCCCGTGGTAACGTGCTCCGCGTGATCCAGGCTCTTATCGCCGCAAACAAGGCAAACATCAAGCTGGACTTCAAGGAAGCAGCCGCCATCGACCTGGCAGGCCGTAACGTTCTGGAAGCAGTGCAGATGTCCGTGAACCCCAAGGTCATTACTACCCCCAAGGTTTCCGCAGTGGCTCTGGACGGTATTCAGCTCCACGCCGTGACCCGTATTACCGTTCGCGCATCCATCCAGAAGTTGGTGGGTGGCGCAGGCGAAGAAACTGTGATTGCCCGCGTTGGCGAAGGCATCGTGTCTTCCATCGGTTCCGCACAGAGCCATAAGGAAGTTCTTGAAAACCCCAACATGATTTCCAAGAAGGTGTTGGCTTCCGGTCTGGACGCAGGTACCGCATTCGAAATTCTCTCCATCGATATCGCCGACGTAGACGTGGGCCAGAACATCGGTGCAATCCTGGAAACCGACCGCGCAGAAGCCGATAAGAAGATTGCTCAGGCCAAGGCAGAAGAACGCCGTGCCATGGCATTCGCCGCCGAACAGGAAATGAAGGCTAAGGTCATGGAAATGAAGGCAAAGCTGGTGGAAGCAGAAGCCCAGATTCCTATGGCTATGGCAACCGCCCTTCGCGACGGCAAGCTTGGCGTTATGGACTACTACAACATGAAGAACATCGAAGCCGATACTCAGATGCGCAAGGAAATCGGTTCCGCTCCCGAGGCTAAGTAATTAGAGATTAGCCCATGGAAGGTTTATTAATTCTAATCGCCATCTACGTTCTTCCCGTGATCGTCAAGAAGGTGATTGAATCTCAGAAGAAAAAGTCCGAACCCCCTCGGGACACCCGACGGGAGACTTCTTCCGACGCATCAAGCCAGCCCAGGCGCCAAGGCAACCTGCAAGATTTGATTCGTCAATTTGAAGAAGCCCAACGTCAGGCAGCCCAAGGGAACGTAGAGCCGCCAGTTCCTCCTGTGGATGAATACAGCGAAAACTACGATGACAATGAGGACGAAAGCTACAATGAAGAGGATGAGGAAGTCGATTTGCCGGTAGTCACGCCGGCAAACCCCAACCGCATTACCTTCAGGGAAATTGCCGAATCCGTCATCCAGTGGGAAGAAGTCTGTGTGGAGTACTTGCAGCAGGCCTTCGGGTTCTCCGAAAGTACCGCCCAGCAAGTTCTCACAGAACTGCAGGCCCACCGCATTGTTGGCCGCGACATGGGCGAAGGCTACTGCGACCTTCTGGTACACGACAAGGTGGAACTGGACAACCTATTCAAGCGCGAACAACGTGATGAAGAGGAGCGCCAGGCCGCCAGTGCACAGGAATCCGCCCTCCAGGCCCGTCGTGATGCAGAACTCCAACACCAGAAGGAATTGGCAGAACTGGAAGAACGCGCCCGTCAGCTTCGCGAACAGGCCGGTCAGATAAACGACGGATCCGAATCCATCGGAGCCCCCTGCCCCACGGCAGAACACAGTAGACATGCCCGCAGCTTTAACAAGGCCGAAATCCGTCGCGGTTTCGTATGGGCGAAAGTTCTGGATGAGCCCCGCTTTAAAAAGAAGTGGAACTCCCGCGTAAGATAACCCAGCAGGTTTTCTAAGCCAGTTCTAAAAATACATACAGAAAGGCGCTCCTTACGGAGCGCCTTTTCCATATTCGTATATCGCAGAGAATTACATCCAGCCGCGTTCAGAAGTACCAGAGATACCGCGAATCTTAAGATCGAAGTCATCCGGATTGGTAGCAGCAGACATTGCCGTTTCCAGAGAAATCTGTTCACTTCCGTACAGTTCAAGCAGAGCCTGGTCAAAGGTCTGACTATGATACTGCATATGGCCTTCAGCGATGGCCTGTTCAATCAGGTCATTCTTGGTCTTATCCTGGATGTATTCACGAATTGCACCAGAGTTCACCAGAATTTCTGCAGCAGGAACTCGTCCGTTGCCATCCTTAGTGGGCAGCAAGCGCAGAGAAATAATGCCAGCCAGAACTTCACCCAACAACAGACGAATTTCGTCATGCTGGTGAGGCGGGTACATGGAAAGCACACGGTGAATGGTTTCAGTTGCGTTGGTCGTATGGATAGTTGCAAACACCATGTGGCCCGTATCAGCAGCGGTCATAGCGATCTGCATGGTTTCAAGGTCACGGATTTCGCCCACCAGCAACACGTCAGGGTCCTGACGCAAAGCGGCACGCAGAGCGTTTGCATAAGACAAGGTATCCACCCCAATTTCACGCTGGGAGATAATAGCCTTGTTATCCTTGTAAAGATATTCGATCGGGTCTTCAACGGTAATGATGTTCACCGTTTCCGTCTGGTTAATGTAATCCAGCATGGAAGCAAGTGTGGTGGACTTACCGGAGCCCGTCGTACCTGTCACGAGAATCAAGCCACGCTTGGTCAGAGCCAATTCGCGGATGACTTCAGGCAGGTGCAATTCTTCGAAGGGAGGAATCTTAGCCTTAATATGACGGATCACAATAGCGATCGTACCACGCTGACGGAACACATTCACACGGAAACGTCCCATATCGCGGGCGCCCACGGCAAAGTCACATTCCTTATTGGCTTCAAAACGCTGTTTCTGTTCGCGGTTCATGATATCATCCAGGAAGGAATCCATCATCATACCGTCCACACGAATATCAAAAAGTTTCTGCAGAGAACCGTTAATACGATAAACCGGAGGAACGCCCACACGGATGTGCAAGTCAGATGCCTTGTGGTTTACCATTTCACGAAGGAGCTGCTCAATGCGGAGAGTCCTCTGCTGCTGTTGCGGCTGATCAGCCATTACCCATTACCTCCAAACTTTTCCTTGTAGAGTTTTTCAACTTCGGCCATACGGTTGGCAATTTCCTGATTTTCAGGTTCCTTTTGAGCCAAATCCTTATAGATATCCAAAGCCTTACCATAGAGGCCCTGATCGAAATAAATTTCAGCCAGAGTTTTGGTATTCAAGCTTTCGTCAATTTCCTGAGCGCCACGATTCAGCGGGGCATCCGGATTATTGATAAGACCGGCGGAAACTTCGTCATCGGAATCACCAGACATGAGGAAATCCACACCGCTATTGGAAGGCTTATCCTGATCCAGAGTCAAGGAATCGTCGTCCATTTCAAATAAGCCCTTGAATGCGCCAGAAACTTCGGATTCCAGAGAATCCAGATTCTGCATTGCAGGAGTATCCTGTGCGGATTCAACAGCAGGAGCTTCAGCCCCGTTTTCAGAAGGCATGGACAAGTCGTCGTCATCGCCGAACAAGTTGCTAAAGGACTTGTCCAGATCGGATTCCAGCTTGCTTTCAGAAGCTTCTTCAAATGCGGCGCCAGTGGCCTGCTGATCATCTTCAGCGCCGAACGTTAGTTTGTCTTCACCATCCAAGGCCGGGAGATCAAGATCATCCTGATCGCCAAACATGGAGGCGAATGCGCCACCCATTTCCTGAGCCAAGTCAGAAGCATCTTCCTTCTGGACAGAGGGCAATTCCAATTCTGCTTCAGCCTGATCCACCTGTTCTGCCAGAGTTGCAGTTTCTTCAGGAGCAGTTTCTACAACAGGTTCAGCAGGTTTTTCTTCCGGCAGGTCATCGTCATCGCCAAAGATGGAACTGAAGGCGCTATCTACGGTAAAGCTAGCTTCAGATGCAGGAGCAGGTTCTTCGGCCGGTGCGGCAGGTTCATCATCCAGAACGAAATCCATTGCGGAAGTGATCGCGGGAGCTGTCGGAGTTTCCACTTCTTCCACCATAGAAGGTTCTTCGGCAGGAAGTTCAAGAGATTCTTCTGCAGGAGCTGCTTCTACAGGCTTTTCTTCAGGGAGATCATCGTCATCACCGAAGATAGAGTTGAAGGCTCCATCAACACTCAGGGCGCCATCATCTGCAGGCTTTTCTTCTGCAACTTCAGGAGCAGGAGATTCTTCAACGACTTCAAGGGCAGGTTCTTCTGCAGCAGCAGGAGCGGGGCTCCAGTCGCCAAGGGCAGGTTCTTCTGCAGGAAGTTCAAGAGATTCTTCAGCGGGAGCTGCTTCTACAGGCTTTTCCTCCGGGAGATCATCGTCATCACCGAAGATAGAGCTGAAGGCACCATCAACACTCAGGGCGCCATCATCTGCAGGCTTTTCTTCTGCAACTTCAGGAGCCGGAGATTCTTCAACGACTTCAAGTGCAGGTTCTTCTGCAGCTGCAGGAGCGGGGCTCCAGTCACCAAGTGCAGGTTCTTCTGCGGGCTTTTCCTCCGGAAGATCATCGTCATCACCGAAGATAGAGCTGAAGGCTCCATCAACACTCAGAGCGCCATCGTCTGCAGGCTTTTCTTCCGCAACTTCAAGCGCGGGAGTTTCTTCAACAACTTCAAGTGCAGGTTCTTCTGCAGCAGCAGGAGCGGGGCTCCAGTCGCCAAGGGCAGGTTCTTCTGCGGGAAGTTCAAGAGATTCTTCAGCAGGAAGCTCCAGACTTTCTGCAGCAGCTTCTACAGGTTTTTCTTCGGGAAGTTCATCTTCGCCAAAGATAGAGTCAAAAGCATTGTCCACACTCAACGGCTTATCTTCAGCGGGAACGTCCAAGCTTTCTTCAGCGGGAACATCCAAGCGTTCTTCAGCAGGAACATCCAGACTTTCTACTGCAGGAAGTTCAGAACTATCTTCTGCAACAGGAGCACTCTGGGGTTTTTCCTCAGGCAGTTCGTCATCACCGAAGATAGAACTGAATGCATTGTCCACGCTCATAGGTTGGTCTTCGCTAGAAGAACCAAACACCATGGAGGCATTAGCAGATGCACTTTCATCCACAGGAGTTTCATCCAAAGCACTTGAACCAGCTGTAGAGGTTTCCTCAGCTTCCAGATCATCATCCAGACCAAAGAAACTGGCCATAGCGGAATTCACGTCATTGCCAGAAATATTATCATCCGCCGGGAATTCTTCCAAAGGCTTGTCCGCAGTATCTTCTGCAGAGATGGTAGCCATGGTCTGATCCAGAGATGCAGTCAGGTCTTCCATCATGGAATCTTCGGCTGCATCGCTATTGGGAAGCATTGCGGCAAGAGCGGCAAACGGATCGTCATCGGTAGACTCTTCCTGAG
Organism: Fibrobacter sp. UWEL; assembly: GCF_900142535.1. Taxonomy (NCBI): domain Bacteria; kingdom Pseudomonadati; phylum Fibrobacterota; class Fibrobacteria; order Fibrobacterales; family Fibrobacteraceae; genus Fibrobacter; species Fibrobacter sp. UWEL. The sequence goes on along the minus strand of NZ_FRBE01000022.1, from coordinate 26,454 downwards.
CAGGAGTATCAAAGACGCCACCCAGAGAGTCATTCAAGGATCCACCAAAGCCACCACTGAGAGGAGCTTCAAGAGATTCTTCTTCCTCAGGTTCATCAAAACCCTTGCTGAAAGGACTTGCGGATTCAGCAGACTGATCATCATCCAGAGAAAGTCCAACAGAACTTGAGGACTTTTCAAACAGGCCGCCGTCATCTTCAGAAGACTCTTCACTAGATTCAGAACCGAAGGTATCTTCAAAGGACTTTTCGAAGGTAGAATCGTCGCCACCCAAGAAGTTCCCAGATTCCTGTTCGCTAGATGTAAACAGGCCGCCTTCTTCCTCGGGCATGCTGAAATCAGCATCGGACATGGTCATATCCGCAGCCACAGCAGCAGCAACGGCAGCAGTTTCCACCACATCGTACTCATCCTTCCAGAAGGTATTCAGGGGGTCCATGTCGTGGTAACGACGGTAACAAAGGTTACGTTCGGGAATATTGCCCAACTTGTCGTAGGCATCACCCATAATTTTCTGGCCGGCCAGGCTGAAAGTATCCTTCACCAGGATTGTTTCACACTGCTGGACACATTCCTCGTACTTTTCCTGCTGGAAAAGAATCTTGGCACGGACGATCATGGCTGCCACATCATTGGGGTACAGCGCAAGGCCGTTATCCACCCTCTGGAGGGCTCCGTCCAAGTTACCGGCGGCGCGTTCCAGATCGGCAAGCCAAGCAAAAATCTCGGACTTGGCGCTCTTTCTGCCAACGGACTTTTTAAGAGATTCCAACGTTACCGTCATATTTACTCCTTCTAGAGCATAATAGCTTCGTCAGCCAAAAGAACCGGAATATCCTCACGGACAATATAAGCCCTGGAACCATCCTCGGAAACCAGGACTTCAGTCAACTTTTCTGTAATCTTTTCGCCGGCTACATTCTTCAAAGTACCAGCTTCAATTGCGCTGTTCAAGGTAGCCAGCAGTTCATTGTTTGCAGGCTTAAGGGCACCCCTGGTCTCGGGGCAGCACAGAATATCCAAAAACTTAGAGTCGATCATATTGCCTTTTAATGATAAATCACTATAGGCAAAAAGATAACTTATTTTAGGACAAAAACTTACGTTAATGGAGATATTTCAGGTTTACTAGGGCAAAATTGCCGTCTTTGCCGTTTCCCACCAGCAAAAACACCCTTAAACCCAGCTTTTCCAGGTATTCAATACTGAAAGGCTCACGATAGCCAGAAGCATTGGATACTACCAAAAGTTCACGGCAGCCGGTGCGGTTGCAGACGGATTCCATCTGGTCCAGGGTACCCAGGAGATGCTGACGGTTCCCTTCAGAAATTGTTTCCGGATTATTGGTGACGCAGCCCAGGATTTCGATACCGGGAATCACATTGTAGCGGTCAAACCAGTTGTCCAGAGAATCTTCGGAACCACCCAGCAGGATGGAACGATGACGTTTTTTGGCAAAGATTCGATAAAAATAGTTTATCCAAAATGCCACGCGGCGCCAGGCCTTGAGAGCCAAGGGAATACCCAAAACAAGGATCAAATAACAATACAGTTCATTTGAATCCAGGATAGAACAAACGCAACCTCGATTACTAAGAAAAACAATATAGGCAAGGGAACCTGCAACGGCCAAAAAATTTATCGGCACTAGGTGACATATAAACTTTTCACCATTCAATGATGCAGTACTATATTCACCACGTAAGGCCAAATAGAGAATATTTACCACTAGGACGCTCAGGAACACAACATCAGTATTAACGAAACCGTCGTAAGGATCATTTTCAACGCAACACGCAATCAGGGATACACCAAAAATGAGGATTACATCGAGAATAATCTTCCAGAACTTGGGAATCAGGCGGGAGAACATGCCCACGAATGCCGCAAAAAGAATACCTAACGAAACCAACAGAGAGGGTACAAAATACAGGTCCTTGTGTTTTCTCACAAAGATCAACATGGCCTGGTAGAAATCCACGTAGGATTTCCAGCGACGGGTCTTACAACTCTGGCCCTTAAAATGCAGAATGTTGGTTACAGGAGTGTAATAGTTCTTATGGCCGGTAGCCTTTGCCCTAAAGCAAAGATCCAGGTCTTCACCATACATGAAGAAATCTTCGTCAAAGCCCTTCAATTCCCTGTACAGATCGCTGCGTACGCAGAAGAAGGAACCACTGATGGCATCCACTTCCGTCACTTCGTCCGGATCAGCGTAGGTCATGTTATAGGAGGCGAACAGCTTGCTCTTGGGGAATAGTGCCGCAAGACCAATAGTCTTGGAGATGGCGGAGAAGGTCGTGGGGAAAGAACGACGGCAAGCCAACTGCAGGGAACCATCCTCGTTCAGGATTCGAGAGCCTGCCAAGCCAGTTTCCGGATGTTCCTGGACAAATTCCAACATCTTGCGGAAGGAATCCCTGGAAACAATGGTATCGGGATTGATAAAGAACAAGTAAGGCTTGGTCGCAGACTTTACAGCAAGATTGCAGCCCTTGCCAAAGCCCAGGTTTTCCTTGGAATCCACCCACTTGACTTCGGGGAAGAAAGCCTTGATTTCAGCTGTAATAGGTTCCGGAGATCCGTTATCCAGAACAATGACTTCAACATCAACATCCTCGCTTGCATCGCGGACGGACTTAAGACATGCAGGAATAAAATCGCTAGAGTTATAAGCGACAATAATAACGGAACAGGAATAATCAACAGCCATTACGAAAACCTAAAAATTATGCCAGGCCCAGACGGAGCTTGAGAACCAGGAAGAACGCTTCAGAAATAATACCCCCGCTCATCTTGGAGGTACCGCGGGTGCGGTCCGTAAAGACAATGGGGATTTCCTTTACCGTCAGGCCCTTCTTGCGGACCTTGAAGGTGGTTTCAATCTGGAAGCAATAGCCATCGCTTTTCATCTTGTCCAGGTTCAGTGCCTGGAGGGCGGCACGGCTATAGCACTTGAAGCCACCCGTAGCATCGCTAATGGGAAGGCCAGTCACAATGCGAGTATAGACGTTTGCACCGTAGCTCAGGATCAGACGCTTCAGGTCCCAGTTTACCACGCTAATCTTATTGTCAAGATAGCGGCTACCCAGCACCAGGTCTGCACCATTTTCGGCGGCATCCAGGAATCGAGTCAAGTCAGCGGGATTATGGCTGAAATCGGCATCCATTTCGAACACGCGCTGGAAATCACGTTCCAGAGCCCACTTAAAGCCAGTGACGTAAGCAGAACCAAGACCCATCTTGCCCTTACGGCGAAGGAGGTGAATGCGAGGATTCTTTTCAGTTTCTGCCTGGACCATATCGCCAGTACCATCGGGAGAACCATCGTCCACCACCAGGATTTCCAGACATTCATTCTGCTTCAAAATTTCCGCCATAATTAGAAGGATGTTTTCCTTCTCATTGTAGGTAGGAATAATCACCAAACTCTTAGGGTACGCCATATATCCTCCAAAACACAAATCATTTTGCAGCAGAATCTTCAATGGATTCTGCAACAGGGTAAGTTCTCTTTCGGTTACCGTTCATCATTTCGCCCAGGAGACCCAGGGAAATAAACTGAACGCCCATGACCAGAGCAAAGCCACCAGCAAGAAGCAGAGGACGCACATGGAGTGCACCCAGCTGAATCCATTCGTAGGCAAAGTATCCGGTCACGCCAAGCCCAATCAATATACAAATCAAGCCCAGCAAACCAAAGAAATGAAGCGGCTTTGTTGCAAAACTTTTCAGGAACATGAGGGATAGCAAATCCAGGAAGCCCGAAACCAGACGGGAAACTCCGTACTTAGAAACGCCATGGACGCGGGCACGATGAGCCACCGGCATTTCAGTAATGCGGAAGCCCTGCCACTTTGCCATCACAGGAATAAAACGATGGAAATCGCCGTACAGGTCAATAAAGCGGACCACGGAACAGCGGTAAGCCTTAATACCGCAGTTAAAATCGTGAAGACGCTTGCCACATACGGCGGAAACAGTCAAGTTGAACAGTTTGGAAGGCCAAGTCTTGTGCCAGGGATCCAGACGACGGATCTTCCAGCCGGAAACCAGGTCGTAGCCATCTTCCAGGATCTTGATCATCTTGGGAATTTCCAGAGGATCATCCTGCAAGTCGCCATCCAGAGTTGCCACATACTTACCCTTGGCCTTAGAGAAGCCAAGTGCAAGACCAGCGGCCTTACCGCAGTTGAACTGGAAGCGATAAGCCTTAGTGAAGGGATATTCCTTCGCAAGGTTTTCAATCACTTCCCAGGTATTATCGCGGCTGCCATCGTCAACGATAATGACTTCGTACTCATAACCCGTGGGGGCCAGAGCTGCCACAATTTCCTTAAACAGTTCCGGAAGATTTTCGCTTTCTTCCTTAACCGGGATAACAAGACTTAAATCCATAACAATATCAACTTTCAATTATTTTGCAGCGACTACGGCACTTTCAGCGGCAGCAGAATCTACTGCAGGTGCTTCCGGTTCCGGAGCCGGTTCTTCAACAGCGAGAGGAGCGTCGGACATAGCTTCGGACTGACGGAGAGCCATGTTCAGACGGTTGCGGCCACCTTCTTCAAATGCAGGAACATTTTCCAGACCGCGCTGAGCCATTTCAACAGCCTTCTGCTTCATACCAGCAGCCTGGTAGACATAGGAGGCTGCCCAGTAGTTACGCCATTCCTTGGGGAACTGCTTCATGCCCAGTTCCAGGTACTTGCCGGCAGAAAGTGCCAGGCTATCCACCTGAGCCTTCTTGTCAGCGGTGAAGGGATGATCGTTACGGAGACGGTCAATCTTTTCGCGAGCGTCGAAGGAAAGCTGCAGATACAGGGAAATGTAGCTGGACAGCAGACGTTCAGTTTCGTCGTTGATAAAGGCGGTGCCATCACCCAGGCCGCGATACTTGTACACGTTGTCAATCAGGTTTGCAGTGTAGGCGGCATCAAATGCGTTACGCTTGGGTTCCAGATCACCCTTGATGAAATGGTAAACCATACCTTCCTGAACCATGTACTTTTCAAGACCCATGAAGTTGCTCTGTCCCACAGTGGTAGAGATTTCAATAGGCTTGTCCATATTCTGGAGAGCAAGGTCAATGACCAGCTTATGCTGAGTGAGCATCATGGAACTACGAGAACGCTGAGCCCATTCGTTAAAGGCATCCCATACCTGGTAATGAACCTTAAACTGCATCAGCTTGGCGGAATCTGCAGCGGAAAGCTGCTGGCCTTCCATGGCATCAATACGAGACTTCAGTTGAGGCAACAGACGCTGTGCACGACCCACCCAGACAGAAACCTGATGGTTGGGGTTGCTTGCAGTCTTGCTATCCAGAACCATGTCCGTAAGGATAGATTCCTTATTGTAGGAAAGCTTGAGAATCGGTTCGTTTTCCAGCATCTGGGTGATGTACCAGTCGGTATTACCCAAGGACAGGTTCACCACGCGAACATCCTTACGGATACCAGCAACTTCCTGAGCAAACCACAGGGGGAAGGTATCGTTATCGCCATTGGTAAAGAGGATTGCGTTGGGACGGCAGCTGTTCAACAGGTTGTAAGCGTAATCCCAAGGAACCCACAGGCCAGAACGGTCATGTTCCTTGTAGTTGGAAACGCAGGGAACCAGGAAGGAAACCAGAATCAGAGCGGCTGCAACAGGAGATGCGAGAGTTGCCATAGTTCCAGTTGCGACCATGAACACCAGGATACCTGCACCCACACCGAAAATCATACTCATGAAGATGTATGCCGGAGTGTAGAAGTAGTCACGTTCACGAACTTCCAGATGGACAGTTTCCGGGAACGGAGCGCGGGCACCTGCACGAGCAAAGCCCTGTTCAATCTTGGTCCAGTTCTGCCATGCAGTCGTATTTTCCAGAGATTCCACTTCCTGCTTCAGGCTGGCAACCTTTGCGCTGCCGCTTTCACCGCGGGATTCGGCCATCTGGATACGATACTTGGCCACTTCAATCTTCTGGCGAAGATCGATAATGTCATTTGCGTTGGGAACGGGAACATTCAGGCCAAGGCTCTGGCTATAACGAGCGATGGTGTTGTTCCAGTATGCTTCATCAGCCTTCTTGTCCATACGGGAACCGTCGGCGAAGTTGATGTAGAAAATCAGACCCAGAGAGCAAAGTGCGTAAAGGGTGGACATGAAAATGCCCATCTTGGAGTTACGCTTCCAGCAGAAGACGCAAACCATAATGAGAAGGCCGTTAAAGATCAGGAAGATCAGGAACTGAGCCAGAGTGCCCATGGACTGATCGTCACCCATCATACTCATCTGAGTGGGGAACTTGAAGCCCAGACGTTCCAGAGGCTGGTTGTCACCCGGATCGAAGGTATAGACACCATTAGCGTAGTTTACTTCACCCACCTTGTAGGGCAGGTACTGAGCCATCTGGTAACCACCGTAACCCATGTGGGGGAAAGACAGGAACTGGTGAGACAGTGCTGCACGGCGGTAGAAAGCGCGATCGATCATGCTTTCGGAACCATACTGCTTACGTTCAATGAACGCATTGAAGGAATCCCAGTTTTCAGCCTTGAACAGGTTACCCAGCTGCAAATTGCCCTGATCGTCACGGATGTTGATTTCCGGATTGTTTTCATCAATTACAGGATTCAACTCAGAGCGGATAGGAATATAAAGATGAGTGCTATAGCCAATCAGAGCAAAGAAGGTAAATGCCAGGGAAAGACGAACCGCCTTGTTCACGTTCTTACTGAAAGGCTTTGCCAAGGTAAGAATTGCAAGAGCAACCAAGCAGACCAGGGAGATTTCGATAAAGGCAGACACCATGTAGATCACGGAGCACAGGAGAGTACCCGTAACCCAGACCGGGAGGCGTTCCAGAATCTTCTTGGGCTGAGCCACCAGAAGCAGCACGAAGACTGCGGGAACGGTAAGCATTGTATACAAATGAGCGCCAACACCCAGGAAGGCGATGTAGCAGATAAAGATCAGGATGCGATCGCTGGAATCTTCGTCGCGATGCTTATACCACACCAGGCCCAGGTAGGACACCAGCATGAGGATCAGCATTGCAATGCCGTAAACTTCGGCTTCCACAGCATTGAACCAGAAGGTATCGGAGAAAGTCAGGAGGAAGCCAGCAACGAGAGCGGCAGTACCAAGAACGATGGTGCGGGTCTTGCCGTTAATCTTGTCGGCGAGACGTTCCACAAGGCCTTCGCCCTTTTCCTTTGCGGAATCAAGAACGATAGCCAGGAGTTCCCAGGCGAACAAAGCGGTCACGTAGACCGTAGCAGCGGAACTAAACACAGAGATATAGTTCACGCGCTTTGCGATTTCTTCCACGAAGGGAAGCAGCACGATCACAGCACGAGCAAAGAATACGAAGAAGGGAGTTCCAGGAGGATGAGGAATACCCAAGGTATTTGCACAGGCTACGAATTCACCACAGTCCCAAAAGGACACCGTGGGAGCCATGGTCAGGCAATAAATAATCAGCGCAATAAAACTTGCAATGCCGGCAAAAATATGCTTGTTCTTTTTGTCGTTAAACATTACTTGGACTCCTTAGAGGGGGGAATGACAATGCCCTTCTTTTCCATGAAACCGGTGAGGATACCGTTCACGAAAGCATCAGAAGAATCGGTGCTGTACTTTGCAGCAATCTGGACAGCTTCAGAAATAGCCACCTTCATGGGAACTTCCGGAATGTAGGACAGTTCCACCATGGCAATGAACAGGACAATGCGGTCGATGCGAGCAATGCGGTCCAGTTCCCAGTGAATTGCACTTTCCTTCAAAGATTCTTCCAGTTCAGTCTTGTGCTGCTGGATCAGGTCCACCAGCTTCATGCCGTACTTTTTCTGTTCGTCCGGGAAAGGCTTGGTGTCCTGGTCGGGCAGTGCGGCGATAACGCCGGGCAGAGCCTGACCGACAGTCTGTCCTGTAATTTCCATGGCGTACAGCAACTGCATTGCAAATACGCGGGCGGGTCTAAAACTTACTTGTGCCATAAAACTTTCTCGTTTTTTATAAGTCTCAGTTAACGTTTCTATTAATTAAATCTGCTTATAGAGGTTTGCCATCTCTACGGCGGTAGAAGCCCAGCTGCAACCCAAGTTACCTGCCTTGAGGCCTGCGCGGTTCATAGCCTGATCCACGGTGTCGGTGGTCAGGATGCCGAGAATCATGGGAACCTTACCTTCGGCGGCGATACTTGCGATGCCGCTGGTAGAATTGTTCACCACCACGTCGTAATGACCGGTCTCGCCGCGGATCACGGCACCCAGAGCCATCACAGCGTCAAACTTGTTGGAGTCCACCATGCGACGGCAGATACCCGGCAGTTCGAATGCGCCCGGAACGTGAGCCACGGTGATATCCTTTTCGTCTACGCCAAGGATCTGCAACTGACGGAGAGCGCCTTCCAGCAGCTTGTCAGTGACGATTTCGTTAAAGCGGGCCACGGCGATTGCCACCTTCAGGCCATTTCCATTGAGAGAATTCTTCAGTTCGTTCATAACTCTTCCTTAAGCCTCGTCCAACTTCAGGTCGTGGCCCATCTTTTCTTTCTTGGTACGCAGATAGAAACGGTTAATGTTGTTGGGCTTGATTTCGATAGGAACGCGTTCCACGATTTCAAGACCGTAAGCGGAAATACCATTGATCTTGCTGGGGTTGTTGGTCAAGAGACGCATCTGCTTTACACCCAGGTCAGCCAGAATCTGCGCGCCGGTACCGTACTGGCGCAGGTCAGATTTAAAGCCCAGCTTGATATTTGCTTCAACCGTATCCAGCCCCTTTTCCTGCAGTTCGTAAGCGCGAAGCTTGTTGCAAAGACCAATGCCACGACCTTCCTGGCCGCGGAGGTAAAGGAGCACTCCCCCATGTTCACCAATGAACTTCATGGAGGCTTCCAGCTGTTCGCCGCAGTCGCAACGCATGCTGCCGAAAATATCGCCAGTCAGGCATTCGCTATGGACGCGGACATAAACCGGCTTGCTAAAGTCCGGATTGCCGGCCACCCATGCCACATGTTCCACGCCATCGGTGGAGCTACGGTAGGCGTAAGCCTTGAATTCGCCGTACTTGGTGGGGACGTTGGGAGCAGCCACACGCTGCACCAGCTTTTCGTTCTTGAGACGGTAGGCGATCAAGTCATGAATAGAAATGATCTTGATGTCGAACTTCTTGGCCACTTCCTGCAGCTGAGGCATGCGGGCCATAGTGCCGTCTTCGTTCATGATTTCAATGAGGGCGGCGGCAGGGCGAAGTCCAGCCATACGAGCCAGGTCCACGGCAGCTTCGGTGTGGCCAGCGCGACGAAGAACACCCTCTTCCTGGGCGTACAGCGGAGAAATATGGCCAGGACGACCAAAGTCGCTGGGCTTGGAAGCTGGATCAGACAAGGCCAGAATGGTTGCTGCACGGTCATGGGCAGAAACGCCAGTGGAGCAACCTTCAATCTTATCCACCATGATGGTGAACGGAGTGCCCAGAATAGAAGTATTTTCTGCAGTCTGACGAGTGAGATTCAACTCGTGGCAGCGTTTGATAGGCAGCGGGCAGCAAAGAACGCCGCGACCTTCGTGGAGCATGAAATTCACCTTTTCCGGTGTAATCTTTTCGGCGGCAATTACAAAATCGCCTTCGTTTTCACGATCTTCGTCATCCACGACGATAAGGAATTTACCAGCCTTGAAGTCTTCAAGGGCTTCTTCGATGGTATTAAGCAAGGTCACGCTCCTTCAAATAATTCTCGATATATTTGCCAAGCATATCTACTTCTACATTCACGATAGTACCGGGAACCCAGTTACGCAAATTGGTGCGGGCAAGAGTTTCTGGAATAATGCAAACGCGGATGGAATCCTCAAACTTTTCGGCCACCGTAAGGCTAATGCCGTTCAAGGAAACGGAACCGCGGCGAATCACATAGCGGCGTAGGTCCTTGGGAAGTTCCAAGTCCACTTCAACGCCAGTTTCGCGATTGGCAACAGCAATAACCTTCACGGAAGTATCCACATGTCCCATGACAAAATGGCCACCCATAAAGGAATCTGCGCGGCAAGCCTTTTCCAAATTCACCAACTTACCCGGTTCTGCTTGCTTAAAAGAGGTGTTTTCCACCGTCTGGTGCATCAGGCAGAAAGTAGCTTCGTCATCGGTGCAGGCCTCAATAGAAAGGCACACGCCATCGTTAGCAACACTATCGCCCAATTTACAACCCTTAAAGAAGCCGGGTGCAGATAATTTCATGGTAAGCGCATCCCCTCTTTCTTCAAGAGAAAGGATGGTTCCCGTACTTTGAATGATACCTGTAAACATACGGGGCGCAAGATAGCAAATTTGCATAAGGCGAATAAAACGGTTTCATTTATGAAACCACTTTTGAGCCGAGCAAATTGCGCGCAAGCGCAATTTATGAGTTATGAGATATGAGTTATGATGGGGGATTGTGGCGGAAATGGGCTTTTTTGAAAGAATTTCAGGGCGGACTGGCACTACAAGTTAGACGAAACTAATTTTAGATTCCCCGGTAGTTCTTTCGTCTTGTATTTTTGATTTATGCTGGATAATAGACGGTCAATACGTCGGGGCCAACCATAAAGGATTCCTTGGCCACCAGCTTTTCGGGAATCTCCGGGAAATCCAGGGATTTGGAAGCCATACCAGCATCAATGAAAGACGCCAGGGCGTCATCAATAGTGTGGTCCGTGGAACGCCAAAGGTCCAGACGGTTCCAGCCACCATTTTCAAAGAGTTGCTTGGCGAGGCCTGCGCCAGGTTCCACCATCAGGCGGTGCATTCCCAGAGCAGAAAGATGGTCCAGCATTTCGTTCCAGCAATCGGCGAAGCTGGACTTAGTCAAAACCACAGCGTCTGAAATTGCAGGCTGCGGAACGCAAGAGAAAACCAGCGCCTGGATGACCGCGGGTTCTTGCAGCGCCGCGGCGTAATCGCCAGTAAAGACTCGATGGCAGGAAACTTCTTCTCTGGAAAATTCGTGATGGCCAGCCCATACGATTTTGACGGGGCTATTCCCTTTTACCAGGCGCACGTCAAGGCCGGGATTGTCAGCGAGGACGGTACCCGCCCCCACGAGGATTGCATCACTCATGGCGCGGAGTTCATGGTTCCAGCTATTGGCCCCATCGCCTGTAATTTTCATGGGCTTGTGGGAACCGTCGGGCAGAACGTACCCCATGGAGCCTTCGTCAGTGACAGCGGACTTGACTTCTACAAAGGTACGCTTATTGCGGACGAAGTAGTCGTAAGCTTCAAAGTAGCGTTCAATTTCGTCGAAAACTTCGCGGCCGGCCCCCTCTTTTTCGGAGGCGGTACGGGAGGCTGCAGCGGAACCTTCCAGGCAACGACATTCACCGCCGGCGCAATCCCCCGATAGCTGTTCCAGCCCGTCTTCGAATTCAGCGGCAATACAGGCGTCAACGCCTTCGAATACTTCAATGCCAGCGTCTTCCAGAATCTTACGGCTGTTCCCGCGGACCACCGGATTAGGGTCCCCGTGAGCGTAAAAGACTTTAGCAATTCCTGCGTCAATGATGGCCTTGGTGCAGGGGGGCGTGCGGCCATAATGGCAGCAAGGTTCCAGCGTCACGTAAATGGCCGCGCCGCGGGCAAGCTCGCCCGCGTCACGCAGCGCCATGACTTCAGCATGGGCACTACCGGGGCGCTGCGTACGCCCCTTCCCCACGATGATTCCATCCTTCACTACAACAGCACCTACCGCGGGATTAGGGCGGCTAGTCCCGATAGAAAGGATGGACTCTTCTAAAGCCAGACGCAAGTAATTCATGTTCGTTCAAATCCTAGCAGGTTATTTCTGCTGGGGGTAAGCCATGAAACCACCGGCCACGTTGTAAACACGTTCAAAGCCATTTTTCATGAGCAGGTTAGTAGCAGCTTCGCTACGGCGACCAGAACGGCAGTAAATCAGGATATCCTTATCCTTAGGAAGTTCACCGCTACGTGCCACCAGTTCATTGATGGGAATGTTCTTTGCATTAGGAACGTAGCCCTTCATCAGTTCATCCGGATAGCGAACATCCAAGTACATGGCGCCGTTCTTGGCCATTTCCTCAGCCTTTGCCCAGTCCACCGTTTTCACTTGTGCCAGACGATTTTCCGCAGCAGGCTTTGCCTCAGGGGCGGGAGTAGCAGGAGCCTGGGCCACAGCGGGTTGAGCAGCAGGCGCAGCTGCTTCATTCTTGGCATTGCTTTCATTACAAGCAACCAGCGCAAAGCTCAGTGCAAAAACAGAAAACAGCATTTTTTTCATTTTATTTTTCCTCACTAGAATTCAAACAATAATCAAACTCTTCCCTACTCATGTAGATGTAGGAGATGATTAGGTTAGTGACCACACCTTCGTCATTGGACACAGGCGTTGTGTTCAAAACGATAATCCTATTGGATTCACCAATACTTCCTCTCCAGGAAACAGGGCGTCCGGTTTCAAAAGCTGCGGAACACAATCCCGTCAAATACGTCAGGTACTTGGTAGTAATCACATCCTTCGTTCGCTTACCAATCACCAGCCTAGGATCGGGAATAGAATGTTCCATAGCAAAAGTGAGATTACAGCTTACAAACCTATAGTCGCGATCCAGGCAGAACACGCTCATGTCCGGAAGAGCGAAAATCTGAGAAGCCAGAGCATTAATCCCCTGGTCATCGAACATGGGGTTTTCTAAGGACATGTCCATACGGCGGGCTGTCCCCTTAATCGCCAAACGAGCATTTTCATCATAGCCCACTTTGCAACGAAGGGCGTACCAAACCTTTTTGCCATCCTGACCATAAAGGCGAACCTTCAAGGTTCTATTCTCATCATTATCACGTCCCGTGGTTCTAAAATCCACCACACGGGAGTTGATCATCTTTGCAAAGCGTGCGAAATCCACATCCGGCAACACGGTATGAATATCCTGAACACCCACAGAGCGAGGCACCACACGACCTTCATCATCGGAAATAGGGGTCAGCAAGGAGAACTGACGCCTTTCCACGTCCATACTCCACAGAAAATCTCCGGTACTCTGAAGCAGCAAATCCAAATTCTTCTGGATTAAGTCTCGCTGGTTTCTGGATTCCACATCCATAGTCACGTTCTTGATCAAATAAGCAAGATAGTTGGTATTCTTCTGGACAACAGCCCTCAGCTCGTACCACAGCAAACCCGATTCTCCACGGAAGGAGAAAATAAAGGGAATGTCCGGATAGGCATCCAGCCCGCGGATATAGTCATTCAGGCGAGTCAAATCTGAGATGGATAAAATGCTTTCAAAGCGTTCATTCTGAACCAGTTGTTCGTACAGCGGATCATCCATGAACTTGGGCAAAACATCGTGGAGATGACCATCCTTGGTCATGATTACGAGAAATTCATCCAGGTAGGACGCAAAATTAGCATACGCATTCTGACGGGAACGCAAATCACGGTAAAGCATTACCGCGATAAAAAACGCCACCAGCACCAGAAACAGTGCAAACATGATTCCAGCTAGTACACCCGGAGAAATTACCATAAAAAGCCTAAACCTCAGAGTACAAGATAGTCTTTTTCAAATTTTCCGTACGCCTCCAAATCCAAACCAGGACCATTTCCCCGATGAAAACCCATAGGTTCCAGACGGACTCCACTTTCCAAGAGACAGATTCACGCGAATTCCCACCCCGAAATTCGGAAACTGATAGGAGGTATCCAAGGTCAGAAACTTCCACGAAATCCGATTTCCCAAAATGACGCTGGAGCCATCCCACTGACCATAGGCAAGCCCAAGCCCCGAAAGCTTTACACCACCTCCCAGGACACCTCCCCAAGTTTTTTCAAAAGGGGAAAGCCATCCCAACATCATCGCTCCCACATAGGCATCCCCAAAGATCAAGGAAATCCCGCCCTTGTAACGATGCCTGGACCATTGAGCAAGCCCCGTAGACCATTCCATGGAATAGCCATAGGCGCCACCCGCCACCAAGAACTTCCAGCGGTAAGAGCCCTCCAGTTCCGAATAAACCTGATGGTAAAGGGAATCCATTTGATGATAGAGTCCGAAAAATGAAATCCGCTGGTGATGAACAAGAAACTCCCCACCCCCGCCACAGCCAAGTTCCTCCCTCCCGTAGAGAACTTCACAAGACATAAAGATAGATGGCTCCCCCGTCCTGGCAGGCGTGGAGTAGAACCCGCTTGGTCCCTCGGTAGCCATGCTCCCCGAAACGCCGGCGGCAAATGGAGTCAAGGCATCCTGAGCCAAACAGCAACCCCACAGGAAAACAATCAAGACGAACACTTTCATAGGGTCAGGGCCTCACCAGAATTCCAACGGTGCGTTCTTCCCTGCCAGAAGAAATAGACAAGTAGGCCACGCCAACATCCAGCAGTGTATCCGCGGGGACTTTCCACCAGGCGTTACTCTGGGCAGGAGCGGTCTGTTTCCAGACAGAACGGCCTGCGGAGTCCAGAAGTTTAATCACCACGGAGGATTCGCTCTCTACGTATACTAAAAGCGGGCCCTTGTTCTTCCGGACCATTCTGGACGAAAGTTTGTACGTAAAGAGTTTTCCCGAAGCATTCCTGGAACGGGCACTTTGATAGCCGGGGGTGTTTTCCGCCCGACCCGTCTGGGGGTTAAAACCTAAGGGGCACGATACCGTAGACTTGTCCCACCCTACGGAATCCAGCACCTGGTCCTCGTAGCAGATAGACAAGCTTCCCGCCGTATTGTTCAGATAGCCTAACGCCACCTGCATCATTTGAACATCCCGAAATTTCAAAAACTCCAGAAGGGCCGTTGTATCCTTAGAGAACACCAGGGAGCCTCCCCCTTCAAGAGAACCCTTCCAGAAGCCGCCCCGCCCGCAAAAACGGATCTTTTCCAGCGGGATGTTACCTTCACCTCTGTTGTAGACTTCAGCCCACTCCGGTTCAGGCTCGCTGGGACAATGATGGACCTCAGATATTACCAGCGGGAACCGTCCCGATACAAAAACCATGGTATCCAGCAGGTTATTGGATGGGGCAGCGTCGGGAGGAACCTCCGCCCGAATCCGGAAGGCCTCCCCCCTTAGGGACTTCAACGCGAAGGATTCTCCCGCCAGAGCGGAGTCCCGCTGGACACGTCCATCCCCCAAGTTCTCCACCAGGTAAGTAAAGCGGGTAGAGTCGCACCCGGTAAAGCGAAACGTCAAATTCCATAGGGGCGAATCCGTCCCCTCGTAACGGGCGGTCAGGCCGTCGATCCCGCAGTCCTCCACGTCGCTTTCGTACGTAGGGTTGGCTGCCCCCGGAGTCGCTTCCGTCAGGACCCACTCATCCGACGATTTTACCCGCTGGAAACTTTTCCCCGCCTTAGGCGTGGGGAGTGTTACCGAATCCCTGCAGGAGCCCGCCTCCAGCACCCAGACCGTCTCCCTGGAATTGGGTAAGGAAATGTTCCCTAAGGAGCCACAAGTCACCAAACCCGATGTCTCACAAGGCGCACCCTCATGCATCAGCAAAAGACGTTCTGTCCGCGGAAATTCAAATACTAGCGGAGTCTTCCCGTCGAATTGGATCTTAAGACTTTCCGGACCATAGACATTACCAAGATCGTCCCTATCCAGGCGAATCTCGACGAATTCCCCCAAAGCATCGGAAACGTCCGTGGGATCCGGGAAGAATTCCACAAAAGCAGGACAGCCCAAAGCTGCCCCAGCCATCAAAAGGATTAGAAAAAACAAAACACCCTCCAGAGGGTGTTATCCGCCTTTAGCCAGAACAAGCCGGCGCCATTTTCTCGGGCGGGAGCTCAAACGACATCTGTTAATCAACAGAATGATCGTTAGGCAGAATATAGGCAAGGGGATTTACAGGAGAGTTGTTGACCCAGACTTCGTAATGAAGGTGAGGACCGACGGAACGACCCGTGTTACCCATGTATCCAAGAACCTGGTAACGAGACACGAACTGGCCCGGGCGAACGATAGAGCGCTGCATATGACCGTAACGGGTCTTCACGCCATTGCCATGGTCCAAAGTGACAAAGTTACCGAAGGTTGAGCTAGACTGAGCAATTTCCACCACGCCGTCACAGGGGGCAAAAATCGGAGTCCAGCGATCGTTAGCAATATCGATACCCTGATGCATCTTGCCCACTTCGCCCGTCACCGGATGAACGCGAGGACCGAAGGAGGACGCATAGCGACCAGTCGTAGGAGAAACAGAAGGAACGTAGCGCCACTGGGCCAGTTTCTGTTCCATATACTTATTCAAGTTCAGGAAGGATTCTTCGCTGCTAGCCAGCTTACCCTGGATCTGGACAGAAGACTCGTTCAGGCCAGCCACATGCTGGAACACAGGAGCGATCTTGCGCTGGAGCATATCTTCCGGAGAAATATCACCGCCAGTACCGAACTTGCGGGTATCTTCATCCTGGGAAGGCAGGCCAAAGCGGGAGAAAAGCAGGTTTTCGTCCTTGAAGAAATCGGCGGAAGTGTAGTGGAGGTAATCCAAAGTACCCTGGATACCCGCAATTTCCTTTTCCAGTTTCTGGCGTTCGCTCAGCTGCAAGTTCAGCACACCTTCGTATACGGTGGTAAAAGCCATCTGGGCCAGGAAAAGAATGGCACCGATCACGACAAAAATACGCATCACAGGCCAGGTCGTAAACAGGAACGCCGGCACATGCAGCGTCCAGGACTTGGACGAATTCTGGAAATGTATAGTTGTCTTTACGAAATTCACGGGACGTAAGATAACTTATTACACCCCATTTGGCAAAAAAAATTGGCCTAAAAATGGAAAAGTCCCTTTGACAAGCCCTCCAAATTGGACTATACATTTCCGTAAGTCATTGATACTCAATGAGTTACGAACTTAACGCTAGAAATGTAAAATTTTTGGATTTTTTTCATTTTCAGCATAAAAAAAGCCGATTCCGGGAGGCATTTCCCGAAATCGGACATTCAAAAGTCATTGCCTACTATATAGATAGGTTGATTTTGAGATATTAAATAGGGTTATCCAGGTCAATGAACTTGGCGGGAATCTTCAACTCTTCCTGAATCTTCTCGGCGATGGCACGGACACCGAACACTTCCGTACGATGATGGCCGCAACTAATTAAGTTGAACCCAAGTTCCTCACAAATAATAGGCACGGATTCCTTGATTTCGCCTGTGATAAAGGCGTCACAACCGAGGGAAATGGCTTCCTCGATACCGCTGGCACCAGAACCACTGCAGATAGCCACCTTCTTGATGGTCTTGGATCCGTACATCAACTTATTCTGAACGCCGTGAGGGAAAACGGATTCTGCGCGAGCCAGAAATTCCTCCTGAGAGGCGCTGCCGTCAAACTCGCCAATCCAACCCACGAACTTCTCGCCTTCACGCATAAAGCCATCAACAATGTTCAGGCCCATGGCCTTGGCAATCAGGGCGTTGTTACCCACCTCCATATGACCATCCAGCGGCAGGTGGAATCCGTAAAGGGAAATGCCATGCTGCATCAAGCGTCGCATCCGTTCGCCGAACTTGCCGACCAAAACGCGATCCTCCCCCTTCCAGAAACCGTTAGGATGATGGACAAAAATACAGTCCGCACCCTCTTCGATGGCGGCATCAATCAGGCGGTCGCGGAAGCTAACACCGGTAACCACCTTCGTCACCTTGTCATTCGCCTCGACGCAAAGACCGTCGGTACAGTAATCATGAAACGCCTGCGGGCAAAGCAGGTCATTAAGCCAGGCAGAAAAAAGTTTTAGTTCCATAGAAATAAAATTAAAAAACTTGACCAAAAACCGACATACACACCATAATGTACTAGGAATTTAGCAAAAGCTAATTAGAGTCGCGGAGACAGCGGACTGATAATCCGTCATCCTTAAAGACTATGTAATGGTTAACGCCCTCGTAATTGTAGGCGAAATTCCATTTGTACGCGCTAACAGCGCCATAGTTACTAGAAGACCAGAAGTAGGCCACATAGCCGGCATTGCCGAAATCACCGTCGCCATAACGGTAGCCCGCGGGCAAAACCGCGAGGCCAAAGGAATCACTCCCGTCGCCGCCATCCTGCCATCCGCTAGTAGATTTTAGTTTTGTACCGGCAGAACCGACGCCACCTATGACAGCGAACAAGGCACTCCATTCGTCATCGTTGGGCAGATGCCAGCCTGCAGGGCAGACTCCACGCACCAAGGTCGCTGAGCCGCAGGTCTTGCCATCGCCGCATCCCTTGCCCGCCGTGCTGAATACCGCAGCGGAATCCATGGCAGCAGACCACAAATACAAACGGCCATACTTGTCGCAGGAATCGGCGCTGTTGTTGTAGCAATAGCTCTTGGCAGATCCTTCATTGTAGTTGTAATTCAAATTTTCCGCCATCCAAGTCTGGGTGTCGATGGTCACCGTCTTGTAGACTTGATTATCGCGATCATCTGTCAGCGTGCCATAAGAAACTGCGATTGAAGAGGAACTATTCGCAGACAAGCTGCTGTCAGCGCTTGACGAGGAAGCGGCACGTTCCTCACTAAAGTCCAGCAAACATCGAACGGATTGGGCTCGATACTTATTTTGTGCAAACAAGCCAGCACTTTCGTCGTGGTAGGAGAAGTACATTTCAAAAGCATAATAGGAACGGTACTCAGAACTGGACCATAAGTGGGCTTTGGTATGAATATGGTCGAAATAGTCCATGAAGATGTCGTATTCGCCAGCAGGGAGAAGCGAGAAACCGAACGAATCTACTCCTTTAACACTACCGTCCCAATCACTGGTGGCCCTTAACAACCTACCTGCAACACCGACTCCACCTACCGCAGTCAATAGAGTGTTCCATTCATTATCACTTGGCAGGTGCCAGCCCGCGGGGCAAACACCGCGCACCATTGTCATAGGGGTTCCCAAGGTACCGCTATTACCGTCGTCACACACCTCCCCTGCAGAACTAAACACACCGGCAGAGTCCATGGCAGCAGACCATAGGTACAGACGACCATACTTGGCGCAGGAATCGGCGCTATTACTGTAGCAGAAGCTGGAGGAATCTAAACTTGAGGTAGGTTCGTTGTACGCATAGTTTAGATTTTCGGCCATCCAGGTCTGGGTGCCGATAGTTACGGTCCTGTAAACTTGACTGTCGCGAAGGTCCGTCAAAGTCTTTGCCACGGAGTCATACTCGCTGCCATCATTGACACTACAGTCTCTCTCAACTTCGACACAGGATGCAACACTACTGGAAGAAGACCTCTCAACGAAATCACTATCACTAGATTCTACAACTTCACTTGGGGTGACACTGGAGTCAGAACTTCCACTGCAAGCAACAAATACAGACATCGCAGCGATCATCGCTACGCACAGAACAGCCCTCGAAAAAACATTCTTCATAAACGCTCCTAACATATTCCCCCGTGAAGTTAAAAAAAATGTCAACTATTGGTTGCAAAATTTCCGTCAACAACCGTGAATCTTGACAAAGGCCTTGCAGGATTATAATTTTACAGGGCAGCTTTCGCTGTGTTTTGTATATCCAGACTTATAAGCAACATACACCAGCGAGGTTTCACATGATGGGCATCAGCCAGCAGCAGGAACTTGACGCCATGCCAGACGGTATGGCCAAGCGAATTCTCCTCAAAGTCATTAACGCACCTAAAGCGGATTTGGCCAAACTAGACGAAATGTGCAAGGATCTAGAAAAACAGTACCTAGAATCCCACCACATGACAGAATTTCCTCGATAAAAAGGAATCAAAAATGGCACCCAATATCAATGGGATGTTCTATTGTGAACATCTCAGTTCTGACGAACACACCCTTCAACAAATCACTCTCTTCAAAGTCAAGCATCCAGATGCAAAAAATCTTGAATTATTTTTACAAAATCATGCAGCAGCGGAAGAAACAAACAACAAGAACAGAACTTACTTGATAAAAGACCGAAAAACAAATGAAATCGTTTGTTATTTCAGTCTAAGAAACGGACTTTTCACCATTCCTAACGATTATTCGCAAAGTTTTTCCACTGTTCCCGCCATAGAGCTTTCAAATTTCGCAGTAAACGAAAGTTACAAGCAACAATACCCCAAAGTACACCAATTAGGGGCAATGACTTTGAGAAACTTCATTCTCCCCATTGTCAAACAAATCCAGGAGCAATCAGGAGTCCAAGCCCTCTACATCTACGCCTTGCCCAACGACAAACTGATTGAACATTACTCCTCCCTCGGCTTTATGCGCTTTGACCCAGAAGAAGAGGCTTTTATCCACAATCACGTAAAGCCTTTGTACGACAAAGGCTGCGTATTCATGTGCCAGGGTGTTTAGCAAAAGCTAATTAGAGTCGCGGAGACAACGAACAGATAACCCACAGTTCTTATCGTAGCGGCTCAGGTAGACGTACTCGTAGTAGTAGTAGTAGAAATACACGTAGTAGGCGCTGCCGCTATTGTACTCGGTACTAGACCAGAAGTAGGCGCCGTTGCCAACGCTGAAGAAGCCGTCGTAGTTGCTGTGGTAGTAGCCAGCAGGGAGAACCGAGAACCCGAACTCGTCTTCCCCGTTGCCTCCGCCGAACCATCCGCTGGTGGATTTTAGTTTTGTACCGGCGGAGCTAGTTCCACCCACCTCAGTAAATAGCCTATTCCATTCACCCTTGCTTGGCAGATGCCAACCCTCGGGGCAAACGCCACGGATAGTTCCGCTGGAGTTACAAGTCTTGCCGTTACCGCAACCCTTGCCAGCATCGCTAAGATCCCAAAACGAATGTAAACTTTTGTTAAGAATAATGCAAAAAGATATTTTTTCTTTTTACACTTTCAGCCCTCTTTTCCGATAGTATCACTAGTCACCCTTTATGCATTTTTGTACATTTATGCATAGAAAAACTCAAATCGTTTTTTCAGCGCTTGGGTTGGTCAAAAATGCGACCATCTTTTCGGTGCTGTTAACACATAGGAGCCAATAATGGCACATTATCTCTTTACTTCTGAATCCGTATCCAAGGGTCACCCGGATAAGGTCTGCGACCAGATTTCCGACGCCATCCTGGATGCCTGCCTTGCACAGGACCCCAACAGCCGCGTTGCTTGCGAAACTCTCGTGAACACCGGTCTCGTGGTCATCTCCGGTGAAATCACCACCAAGGCAGTGATCGACTACCAGCAGATCGCTCGCAAGACCATCAAGAGCATCGGCTACGTGAACCCGGAACTGGCCTTCGACTACAAGGGTTGCTCCGTTCTCGTTGCTATGGACAAGCAGTCCCCCGATATCGCTCAGGGCGTTGACGCCAAGGCTGCCGACGGTAAGGAAGACGACAAGCAGGGCGCAGGCGACCAGGGCATGATGTTCGGTTATGCCGTGAACGAAACCAAGGAACTGATGCCGCTGCCCATTAGCCTGGCTCACAAGCTCATGGAAGAAATTCAGAACCTCCGCGAAAAGGGCAAGATCAAGTGGCTCCGTCCGGACGCAAAGTCCCAGGTCACTGTTGAATATGACGAAAACGACAAGCCCGTCCGCGTGGACACCGTGGTTATCTCTACCCAGCACGACGAATTCGTGAACGGCAAGGAACTGAAGCACAAGACCATCGAAAAGGAAATCATCGAAAAGCTCATCAAGAAGGTGATTCCCGCAAAGCTTCTGGACAAGAAGACCCGTTACCTGATCAACCCCACCGGCAAGTTCGTTGTTGGCGGTCCTCATGGCGACTGCGGCCTCACCGGTCGTAAGATCATCGTGGACACCTACGGTGGCATGGGTCGTCACGGCGGTGGCGCATTCTCCGGCAAGGATCCTTCCAAGGTGGACCGTTCCGGTGCATACGCAGCCCGCTACGTTGCAAAGAACATCGTGGCTGCAGGTCTCGCAGACCGTTGCGAAGTCCAGGTTGCTTACGCCATCGGTTACTCCAAGCCCGTTTCCGTTCTGGTGAACACCTTCGGCACCGGCAAGATCGATGACCGCAAGATCGAAGAAATCGTGAACAAGAACTTCGATCTGTCTCCTGCAGGCCTCACCAAGATGCTGGACCTCCGCAAGCCCGGCTACCAGGCAACCGCAGCCCTCGGCCACTTCGGCCGCGAAGGCGCACGCTTCACTTGGGAAAAGACCGACAAGGCCGCCGCTCTCAAGAAGGCTGCTGGAATCAAGTAAAAGCTAGATCCCCGGTCATCCCCGACAAGCGAGGACAGGCGCCGGGGATGACATCTAACGAAAGAGGGTCGCTTTAAAAGCGGCCCTTTTTTGTATCCCAGCGGGACTAGAAAAATCCGTGATGATTTTGAACTGCGGGGTTATTTAATCAATTCCCTGGGGAGGAATTTCAGCAGGCAGTTTTCAAGATCCTGGGGTCTAATGGGTTTGCACAGGTAATCGTCAAAGCCCGCCTTCAGATACATTTCCTTGGCACCCACAATGGCATTTGCCGTGAGGGCGATAATAGGAGTCTTGGCGCACTTATTCTCGGTCAACATCTTACTCTGTTTCAAGGCCTCGATACCATCCATGCCGGGCATCATGTGGTCCAGGAAGACCAAGTCAAAATGTTCCTTCTGGATCAGTTCCAAGAATTCATTTCCGCTATTGCAGGTGAACGTCTTCAGTTCCAGATACTTCATCAAGTGTGTGGCCACACGAAGATTCAGGGCATTGTCATCCACCACCAAAACACGAGCCCCGGGCGCCGTAAAGGAAAGACCGGTCTGTTCCTTCTTCTGCTTGAATTCCTGATAATGCTTCTCGAAGTCGCCTACAGGAGTTGCAGTCACGATTCTCTGGGGGAGCAATACTGTAAAACTAGAGCCCTTGCCATAGGTACTTGCCACATTGATGGTACCGCCCATGCGGTCCACCAGCTTTCCTGTAATGGCAAGACCGAGACCAGTACCTTCTACAGTGCGGTTCTGAGTCAAATCCAGACGCTGGAAACTCTGGAACAGCTTATCCAGATCTTCTTCACGAATACCGATGCCAGAATCCTGAACTTCAATCTTCAGGTAAACAATATCATTTTCAATGCGGTCCACGCCCACCTTGAAAATCACTTCACCAGACTCCGTATACTTCACGGAATTGTTCAGCAAGTTCAGCATGATCTGCTGGATTCGGATGGAATCCCCCAGTAAGGTGCTGGGAATGTTTTCATCCACAGAAACTTTCAGCTTAAGCCCCTTCTGTTCCGCCTTAATGCCAATCATGTTGGAAACGTCATTCAGCACAGAGCTGATATCGTACTTCACGTCCACGATTTCCATCTTGCCCGCTTCAATCTTGGAGAAGTCCAGAATGTCGTTGATGATGGAAAGCAACATCTGGCTTGCGCCCTTGATGTCTTCGGCATAGGAGAGAACCTGAGGATCCTTGCATTCGCGCAGGATCATTTCGTTCATGCCCATCACGGCGTTGATAGGCGTACGAATTTCGTGGCTCATATTGGCAAGGAAATCGCTCTTTGCCTGACTGGCGTCTTCGGCACGCTTCTTCGCGGCCTTCAGTTCCTGCTGGTACATTTCCAGCTTGCGGATTTCATCGTCAATATCCGCCAGGGCCACCACAAAACCGTCAACGCCCTCGTTGTCGTTGGACTTGATGAAATACACTCGATGGTAGCGGTATACGCCATATTCAAATGCCTGGCACTGAACACTAAAGGACTTGCGAGTCTGAAGCATGGAAATCACGTTATCAAACTGGGCAGCCTTACTCACCATCTCCTTGTCATCCGGATGGACAATGGCAAGAAGCAGAATGTTCGCCCCCTGATCGTACGAGAGCTTTAAGTTCTGAGCCTTTACGTCCCCCAGCTTTTCAATGAGGGTCGCCCCCATGGAATAAGGAATCACCAGCTTTGTTTTCGCATCCACATAGCAGACCGAATCAAAGGTGGTCGCCAACGTCTTGATGATACTGAAGTTCCTCTGAGCTTCATTCTTCATGGCAACCTGACTTGCAACAGAACGCTTCTTCATGGCAACATTAAGATGCGCCAAAGCCAGCAGCAAAACAACAGCAACTATAATGACAATAATACTCATCGTCTAGAACTGGAAATAGAGGAACGGATTATAGCTCTGGGTAAACAAAGCGAGAATTGCAACAACAAAGATGGCCAAGGAAATCGCAAGGCGCAGAGGGCTAATCTTACTGCACCAATCGAAGGAGCGGAACTTCCACAACGAAAGCAACGCAGCCAGGCCCATGAACACAACGCAAGTAGGAGTAAAGATTTCTGCCGTAAGAATAGCATCGGCGTTACTTACCGCATTCAAACCAAGCATAGCCTTCCACATACGCCAGGCTTCGGAAATATTGTCCGCACGGAACAATACCCAGCCAAAGAGGACAAGCACCTGAGTGATCAGGACCTGCACAACGGCAGGTGCCTTTGCATAAAACGCCTGCTTATTATTCGCGCGTTCTATAATCATAAAGAAAGCGTGATAGAGGCCCCAGCAAATAAAGGTCCAGTTGGCCCCATGCCAAACACCGCTGGCGAACATGACCAGGAACAAGTTCAGATAAAGGCGCCCCTTGCTCACGCGGTTTCCGCCCAAGGCAATGTACAGATAGTCGCGGAACCAGCTGGTCAAGGAAATATGCCAGTACTTCCAGAATTCCGTAATGCTCTTAGCGCGATAGGGACCGTTAAAGTTTCTGGGGAAATGGAAACCCAGCATCAAGCCAAGGCCAATCGCCATATTGGAATAGGCAGAGAAGTCAAAATAAATCTGGAACATGTAGGCAATGGAGCCCCACCAGCTATTTAACACGCCAGGAGCATCCGCATCGAATACACGGTCCGCAATAATTCCCACCTGATTAGCAAGGAAAATCTTTTCCGCAAAACCAAAGCAGAAGAAGGCAATGCCCCGCACGAAGTTTTCCACCGTATGGGTTCGGGTATCCAGCTCTTCCGCCACCGTATTGTAGCGCACAATAGGACCTGCCACCAGCTGGGGGAACAAGGCCACATAGCAAGCGAAGGTTGCAAAGTTCTTGACCGGAGGGGCTGTGCCGCGCCACACGTCAATAGCATAACTCATGGACTGGAAGGTATAGAAAGAGATACCTACCGGCAGGAGAATGGTCATCACATGGAACGGTTCGCCGCCAAACTTTTCGATAATGGAGTTCAGGGCTCCCATGCCGAACATGTAGTACTTAAAGAAGCCTAAGGCGCCAAGATTCACGCCAACAGCCAGACCAAGCCCAAGGTTACGCTTGAACTTGGAAGCACCTTCCGCAGAAATCATCTTGCCGGAAATGTACACCACCAAGGTGGATCCGAACATCAGGAACACAAGCCAAGGTTCCAGCCAACCGTAAAAGATATAGCTGAAAACCGTAATGAAGAAATTCAGATAGGAATGGCGTGCGCCCAGCTTCAGCAGGACGAAATACCCCACAAGAAACGTGGGCAAGAAATAGAACAAGAATAGCTGTGAGGAAAAAACCATATAAAGGGCGCTTATTCGTTGACCTCAATGGCCAGGTAACGGGGGCTTTCATCGTCGAAGTATTCATCTTCGACAGCACCATCCCAGTTGCCTTCCAGAGGAACAAGCTTCATCTTGTGCTTGGCCTTTGCCTTGAATTCAGAAACGTTACCCTTGGACTTGTCGGCCATCTTGTCCTTTACCTTTCCGCGAGCAATCAGCGGATTGTAGACGCCCACCAGGATTTCCTTGGCATCCATACCGGAAAGGACCTTATACTTGAAAACGTAGACATAGCTGTACAGATCGTTGCTAGGCATCTTGCCCGGGATTTCAGTCAGACGACCTTCAACAGAAATAGGATCAGCCACGGCGAACATGGCCATGGCGAAAACGAGAATAGCGAGTTTCTTGAGCATGGATACCCCATCCTTTATTTTTTCACTAATATAATAAAAGAGCCCGAATTGTTTTATGCGTGATGGAGTAAATCGTCCCGTGACCATATTCCAGGATGCACTAAAGTCACAAACTAAAAGCCCCGTTCTTTCGAACGGGGCTCTTAAGCTGCTTCACTTGGACTCGAACCAAGGACAACGCGATTAACAGTCGCGGGCTCTACCAACTGAGCTATGAAGCAATCAGGTCATTGAGTTTCCTCACTGACGAAGCCAAAGATAGATTATTGGCGGACTTTGTCAAGGGAAAAGCCGCAAAAAACCGAAAAATCCATAAACTAAAAGCCCCGCTCTTTCGAACGGGGCTCTTAAGCTGCTTCACTTGGACTCGAACCAAGGACAACGCGATTAACAGTCGCGGGCTCTACCAACTGAGCTATGAAGCAATCAGATCATCGAGTTTCCTCTTTGATGAGCCAAAGATAGATTATTCCCGACTTTTGTCAAGTCATATTCACGAAAAAAGTGAAAAAAAAGGGCTCTTCATCAACATGTGTGGGTGGCTTCGCCACCCTTTTTTGTTGACTTTCGCCTAAATTAAACAAAAAATGGGCTATTTTCTAAAATTTAATCGC
>NZ_FRBE01000021.1 GCF_900142535.1 Fibrobacter sp. UWEL | reverse complement strand
GATGAATGGATGGAAGATAAAGCTTACTTAACCGAGAAGGAGATGGGAAAATCCGCTTTTTGCGCATGAATTTACAGAAAAGGACTTGCCTAATCTTAATTCACATTTCTAACTTTCCAATAGATATACACAACCTGTAATAATACAAGGTTTTTGTTTATGAAAAAAAAACATCTAATTTCTATGGCAATAGCCTTGGCTGGTGCCGTAACCATGGTCCAGGCAGCTAAATGCCCCGACGTCAAAACGTATGGTCAAATCAGTCTTGTAGACTATGGAACCAACAAGTGTCTAGCAGTGATTGACGCCGATGGTGATCATCACAACGAAGCAATTGATATACCTAATACAATCACTGTAGACTCCGTCTACTATTTTAGAAGCAACGCAACCTCATCAAGTAACCAAACAATTGTACTTCCATTCAGTGTGCCGAACGGTTGTTTTTTTGACAATGGTGCATCATTCTACACAATAAAAAAAATATCTCAAGATAATACTTCCCATAAGTGGCGAGCATTACTGAATACCATTTATGTAAAATCAAACGGATTGGAGGCAAACAAGCCATACATTATGAGATTTATCAAGCAAGGAGGCAACAATCTATACTTCAGGCTTGGAAGCAAAAACACGCAAAGCTGTACATTTGACATTAACACGGCCGACGGAGCTAAAACATCCACCGTTTCCGCTAATCCGGATGGGGACGTAAATCTTACAGGAACCTGGACCCTTAAGGGCGTATACGAAAAAAAGACTTGGGATGCAAACGATACAGAACGAAACGTATCCTATGGCTTCGCAAGTTCAGCCACTGAAGACAAGACTATTAGCGTAGGTCAATTTGTAAAAGCCGGAACCACCGCCTCTGTGCCGCCTATGCGCGCCTACCTAGTATACAATAGTAAGGGGACCCTTGGAAAGGTAAGGGCGGTAGCAACTACTGAAAATTCTAACGAACTTCCTGCATCCATGGATGCTATCGTCGTTGATGAATGTTTCCAAGATGGCGATGGCATCTTTGAAGTAAAGAATGTTCTTGATGGAAATGGTTCTGTCGTAAAGACAGCCTGTATCGACGGCCAAAGCAACGCTCGCATGCAGACTCTTAGCATTCCTGAAGGCGTTACCGTGGACTCCGTCGCGTACAACAGAGTCTATACAGCAGGTGACAATCAGCAAACCGTGTATTCAACAATTGTAATGCCATTTAACGCCAATCAACATGGTCAAATAGAGGGCGCAACTTTCTATAAAATTGCCAATATCAAAACCTATTACGATGGTACAAAAAACGTTGTGCAAATTATAGGGCAATGGACCAACGGTTTTGAAGCAAACACGCCCTTTATTGTAGGAGCAACAAGTTCCACCATCAAATTTAATAGGAACATAAATCAATGGAATGCACTTAAGCCGACATTAAAGACAGAAAAAATTAATAATCCAGTCTTTAGCGCAACCTATGAAGAACAGGGAACCACTCAAGGTTACCCAGGCACATGGGAATTAGTAGGTACCTACGAAAAAACAGTCTTTGACGAAACTACAAAGAAAAACGTTTATGGTTTTGTAGCCAACACAAACACCGTAGGCGAAAAGGAATTCCACGCAGGTGAGTTTGTAAAAGCCGGCATCGGAGCAACAGTTCCGCCCATGCGAGCCTACCTCAAATACAATAGTGCAGGACGACTTGCAAAGGCTATCGCAGGTACAACACTTGACGAGACTGAGCTTCCTGAAAGAATTGAGGTGAAGCTTATCGGTAGTGACGGCGAAACTCTGGCAATCGGCCAGATGAACGCCGCCACAGGTGAAATAACCATGGACGAAAACAAATGGTTTGACATGAAGGGTCGTGTTCTGTACAAAAAGCCCACTGCCAAGGGAACATATTATCACAAGGGCCAGAAGGTCATAATTAAGTAAGGGAATTTGAAAATGGAAAAGAAAGAATACACCGCTCCGACTATGACCATCGTACAGCTAACAGCCATGAGCTGCCTGCTCCAGGGATCTGGAGATGGTCCCGAAGTAGATGAATATGAAGGCGAATTTGGAATTAACTTTGAAGCCAACAACAAGAAAAACGCCTAATTACACTCTTTAACAGCAAAAGCCCAGGTTCTTCACCTGGGCTTTTGTTTTATCAATGATAGGAAATGGATTTATTTGCTGCGAACCATGGCCACTGCCTGGGAGGCTATGCCTTCGCCGCGGCCAGTGAAGCCAAGCTTTTCGGTGGTTGTACCCTTAATGCCGATTTGCTTTACGTCAAGTCTCAGCACGCGGGCGATGTTAGCCTTCATCTGGTCCTTGTGGGGGTTCACCTTGGGGCGTTCGCACATGACAATAGCATCAATGTTAATGATGTCATAACCAGCCTTTGCAATTTCCTCCCCCACCTTGCGCAGGAGTTCCAAACTGTCAGCACCCTTAAATGCGGGATCCGTATCCGGGAAGTAGGTGCCGATGTCGCCCAAGCCAGCAGCGCCCAGCAGAGCATCACTAATGGCATGAAGCAACACGTCCGCATCGCTATGACCCAGCAGGCCCTTTTCGTAAGGAATATCCACACCACCGATAATGCACTTGCGGCCTTCCACCAGCTTGTGCACATCAAAACCAATACCAGAACGATAGATCTTGTCCATAGGGAACCTCTTTAATTACGAATCAAAAATAAAAAAGTTTTAGTTGAGTTCGTAATCTTCACCGTCTTCAGAATCATTCTGCAACATGATGCCAAAGCCGGAATCCTGAAGGAGGTTGATGGAAGCCTGCAGTTCTACAATCTTCATCTGGGGAGCAGAATATGCTTTCTTTTCGATTTCTTTTTCCATGTTCATCTCAGCCCCCTTACTTTGCAATGACGGTCGTACGGTTGTTGATGTAAGCACCCTGAGCCTTAGGCTTATTCAGGTTACGACCAGTAATATCATACCAGCGGTCAGCCTTGAAAGCAGCAGCAGGAGCCTTGATGGGATCCAAAGCCAGAGGACCTTCGGTGGGAACGTCTTCTTCAGGATCTTCAGTCACGGGGTCCACAATGATAACCTTCATGGTATCCGGAAGAATAACTGTGGGCACAGATTCTACAGCAGCAGCCATAGCCATTCCCGGTGCAGCAGGCTTGCCCTGAGCAGCGGGAGCTTCATACATGAGATAAGCGCGCATGGGGCGAATGGAGACCTTGTTACCCACCTTTACGAAATTACCGACATCAATACCACTAACTGCAGTGCCTGAGAAACCGTATACCTTACCGATTTCAGCAGCATTTTCGCAAACACTACCGGCTGCGGTGCAAACATTCTGCCAACGTTTCTTGGCGAGTGTTCCAACGAACTTCCAGTTTTCATACGTACTTTCTGTATTTACAGAAGTAGAAGCCTTAATAGTCACAGGTCCAACTATTTCGATTGCAGCCGAATTTGCAGTCAGCAAATAGGGTTTGTACGCCGTAATGCTACTTACAGTAGTTCCAGTCACCACGGTATATTCAGCGTTGACACTAGTGAACTCAGCAACGGTACCTGCAATTTTACTTGCAGCAATATCAAAAGGCAACATAATGGTGGAATAAGCATCAGTCGTAAAGGTACGGTTCAGATAAACCGAATCAACCTCGAAATCCGCAGAAATTGACAAATCTTTGGAATCATCCAAAACAGCAACCAGTTTGTCATTCTGGAAAGACAAGGACGTACCAGAGAGAGTCCCAGAATATTCAAAGGTTTTACTCCCCTCATCAGCACCACCAATGAAAGAGCCCTCCACGCCAACAAAAGAACCTGTATTTGAAAAATTGATAAGAGCAACTTTAGCTCCCGGAGTAGATTTTCCATCCACAGAGCCAGCCCCAACAGCCAACCCAACAGCAGCCCCTACCTTATAGCCATCACTTTCATAACCTATTTTACCTTTATTCGAGGAATTAGACACAACCAATTTAGCATTGGTGCTAACATTTCCCACAAGGCCCGCAATCACATTTCCATAGGTAACCTGCTCGCTTTTGCCATCATTAGTAAAAACACCATTACCGGTCATAGTGACAACACCATCAAAAGAGCAATTGTCAATTACCGACTTAGAGGCCCAAATATTACCGGCAATACCACCAGCCATATATTTATCAACGGCAAAGTAAGAATCCTTGATATTCAAATTGCGGACTTCAGCATCCCCATTTGCTAAAGCACCAAAAAAGCCCACTTCCTGTTCGCCGGTGGCATACAACCCAGAAATGGAGTGGTTCTGTCCATCAAACACGCCGTGATAATATGCAATCGGAGTCCAAACTTTAGCGGGAGTACCATTCAATGCATAATCAGTCAAGACATTTTCATTGACGGTAATATCTGTAGTCAAAATACCGCAAGCATCCTTTTCAGGATTTTCATTCGCATTCACTTTGGCTGCAAATGCAAAAAGATCATCGGAAGTACCTATTTTATAGCATCCGTTTTCATCCTGATCAAGAGCATTTGCCCCAACGGCAAGCACGCCCACAGTCATAGCACTAAGAATAATGCGTTTCATTTCACTCTCCTTCTTGAGTCAAAATGGAAAATACGGCTCGTAATTTAGAAAACAGGTTCTCACCTGTCACTAAAAAAGGAAAGCCCTGTGCGATATGGCACAGGGTTTTGTGATTGACAGTATGATAAACTCAAAACTTAGTTGAGTTCGTAATCTTCACCATCTTCAGAATCGTTCTGCAACATGATGCCAAAGCCAGAATCCTGAAGGAGGTTGATGGAAGCCTGTAATTCTACAACTTTCATTTGGGGAGCAGAATACACTTTCTTTTCGATTTCTTTTTCCATATTCATTTTCAGCCCCCTTACTTGACGATGACGGTCGTACGGTTGTTGATGTAAGCACCCTGAGCCTTAGGCTTATTCAGATTACGACCAGTAATATCGTACCAGCGGTCAGCCTTGAAAGCTGCAGCAGGAGCCTTGATGGGATCCAGAGCCAAAGGACCTTCGGTGGGAACGTCTTCTTCAGGATCTTCAACCACAGGATCCACAATGATAACCTTCATGGTATCCGGAAGAATAACAGTGGGTACAGATTCTACAGCAGCAGCCATAGCCATTCCCGGTGCAGCAGGCTTGCCCTTTGCGACAGGAAGGTTTTCGGAACCTGTATACATAAGGTAAGCGCGCATAGGACGAATAGCAACCTTATTGCCCACCTTTACAAAATTACCAACATGAATGTCACCCACTTCAGAACCAGAAAAACCGTAAACATTACCGATTTCATCAGCATTTTCACACTTGCTAGCATCTGCTTCACATTGATTCTGCCAGCGTTTCTTGGCGGTGGTTCCGATGAAAGACCAGTTATTGACTGTGGTTGTGGTGTTGGCGGGATTAGCCTTCAAGGTTACTGCACCAGAAACAGTCAAAGTGGTACCAGAAGTTTTCAGCAGATACGGAGTATATGCAGCAAGATCACCATTTACCCTAGTACCTTCAACGGCTGTATAAGCATTTTCCTCTGCATTTTTGGTTACGCCAGTAAATGTTGCAAATTCGGTTGCACCCGTAACACTAGTAACAGCAACGCTAAAAGGAAGCATGATAGTGGAATAGACGTCTTTAGTAAAGGAACGATCAAGACGAACTTCATTCACCTTAATATCCTGGGGGATGGAAAGTGTGGTAGCCGCATCATTGAGAGTTGCGACAAGCTTACTTTCTTCGTTAGAGATGGTTACGCCAGAAACATTCGGAATTGCACTGGAATTAACCGCAAGTTCCTTGGCAAGGAGAGAAGCCTGGTAATCGGAATTGGCAACATTCGTGTTATATGCAGTTGCTGCATTCGTACCATTATATTCGGTAACACCTGAAATTTTAGCCGTACACCTTGTTTCCATAGATACAACACCCCAAGACAGCCATTTGACACATCCCACATCAGTCACAGAGAACGTCGCTCCATTTTCTTTATTTCCAACAGGATTGTCCTTAATGCTCTCTGCAGAGATGTAACAGTTAATGAGCGCTACAGAAGAACCTGAATTTGCAAATCCAATCAAGCCGTTTTTATCAGATCCTCCGGACTTACTCGCACCAATCGTACCAGCATTATAACTATTAGCAACAATCAGCTGAGCACCAGTAGCAATGCTACCAACAAGCCCTCCGGTATTTTTATAACCCTTAATGGAGCTTTTATCGTCCACTCCGCAACCATCAATAACAACTCCGGTTCCAGTGACATCACCAACAATACCACCCACACTACTTTGAGCAACGATACTTGCACTACCAAGTATAACGTTTCTTATAACAGCACCACCTGCAACGGAACCAAAAAGGCCAACGTTATCGGAACTATTTCCAGTGAAAGACAAATTGGAAATAGTTTTTCCATTGCCTTCAAAATAACCCGTAAAGCCCATAATAGGAGTCCAGGCGGTAGCTGCTGTCTTAGATGCAGTAGCATCAATATTTCCAGTCACCTGACCGCAAGCGTCAGTTTCGCCGCCGTTCACCTTGGTAGCGAATTCCTTCAATGCGGTATAATCACCTATCTGGTAACAGCCATTATCAGCCTTATTCAAAGCAGCATTCGCCCCAACAGCGCATATCCCTGCCAGTGCAACTGCAAAAAAAGTCTTTTTCATTAGAAAAGTTCCTTCTCAAAAAAATACGGGTTAAAATTTAGAAACGTCCTACCCCATATTAAAGGGTTTTTCTATTCAATTCGTAAGTTTTTTTGTAGCAAATATGCTAAAATGCAAAAAAAACACAAATCTCATGCACAAAAAAACACCCCGCAGGCTTAAACCTACAGGGTGTTCGTCTTAATTACGAGCTTATCGATCCTGACGGGATCCTAGATCCTTCGACTTCGCACCTTCGGTGCTCCGCTCAGGATGACACTCGGGGAACCTTAGGTGCTCCGCTCAGGATGACGATGACGTTAGATGACGAAAGGCTAGCGGTTACTTAGTGGCAAGGGCGGCTTTAAGTTGCGCCTTAAGAGCAGCATTTTCTGCAGTCAGTGAGGCTATTTTCGCATCCTTCCTTGCATTTTTCGCCCTGAGGCTACGAACTTCCTTTTCCTCGGCGCGACGCACATCGCCTGCGCTGACGAAGCCAAGCCTTTGACCAATACTCTGGAATGCCATCTTCAACCTCTTTAATGATGTGCGAGTTACGTACTCACCTAAATATAACTCAATTTTACTGATAAGGGTTGCGCAATCACTCATGCTGATGGTCTTCAGCCTTTCCTCAATCATCGGGAGCATCCTACCATACTTCCCAGCCTTGAAGGCGTATTTCATGGTAATAATGCCAACGGCTGCCTCAACATTTTCATCCGCAAGGCTGATATCAATTACGAATGATGAGTTATGAATGACGAGTTGTCATTTTTAGCGTTGTTTCTCTTGGAAATGGAAACCAACATTTTCAGTAGTTCATTGCAATCCTCATACATTGATTCGTATTGCCTAGCGTTTATGTAATCTGTTTCTTTTAGCAATTCAAGCCAATACAAGGTTTCTGCAGCTTCTTTTTTGGCTATTCCTATTTTCGCAAAGAAATCTGGACGACTTTGCGCGTACGACGCTTCCGTAACATTCGCACCTATGCTTGTTCCGCTTCTGAGTATTTGTTTAGATAAAATGAATTCACATTTCTCTTTGGTAAGAAAACCATAGAGTCTAACGACCCTGATAGCGAAAGCAAAACCTTTATCCCTCAATACGCTATTCCTCATAACTCATATCTCGTAACTAATAATCGTTTATTCTGGGCTAAATTGCCCTGCGGAATAGGCAAACTCCCCTATTCTTTACTATACACGTTGTAATGAGGCCGTTTGAACGAAATTTCTTTGTAAAAAAGATTTTGTCTAAAAAATGTCTAAACAAAAAACACCCCGCAGGCTTAAACCTACAGGGTGTTCTTCTTAATTACGAGCTTATCGATCCTGACGGGATCCTAGATCCTTCGACTTCGCACCTTAGGTGCTCCGCTCAGGATGACACTCGGGGAACCTTCGGTGCTCCGCTCAGGATGACTCTCGGGGAATTACAGTGCTACGCTGGGCATGACGCCCAGGGCCAGGAGCACCAGAGCAGCAACAGCCACGCCGAACTTCAGCAGATAGCTGAAGGGTGCGCTCTTGGCGCAGCAGCACTTGATTTCACATTCGCACTTAGCGGGGGCAAAGAGGACGAAGGCCACGCGGAGGTAGTAGACGGCTGCCACCAGGGACAGGGCGAATGCTACAGCGGCGAGCCAGCCGAGACCACCAGCCATTGCTTCGGAGAACAGGGAGAACTTGGCCAGGAAGCCAGCTGCAGGCGGAAGGCCAGCGAGGCTTGCCAAGCAAACTGCGGTACCCAGGGCAACGAAGGGGCGCTTGCGACCACGGCCGCGGAGATCGTCCAGAGTTTCGTTGCGGTCGTCACGGCCTGCCAGGTAGGCAACACCAGTGAGGGCGCCAGCGGAACCGATTGCGTAGGTCAGCAGGAAGTAGAACATGGAGCTCATCTGGACGGAGCCCTTTTCCACGAATGCGGGGAGCAGGAGGCCGATAACGATGAAGCCAGCGTTCATCACTGCGGAGTATGCCAGGATACGGCGGATGGACTTCTGAGCCAAGCCACCGAAAGCACCGTAGACCATGGAAAGCAGGGAGACGATGATGACCACGTAGTACAGAGCCTTGGGCTGTGCGCCGAAGGTTGCGGGTTCAGCAAGGTTCCAGGCAACAACGCCGGTCTTTGCGGCCAAAGTGCCAAGCCATACAGAAGCGAGAGCGGCAAGAGCGCCCACCTTAACAACGGCAGCCATGAAGCCGGTCACTGCAACGGAAGCGCCGGTGTAAACGTCGGCCACCCAGAAGTGGACGGGAGCTGCACCAGCCTTGAAGAGCAGGCCAATCACGGTGAGGAAGGAACCGATGGCGAACAGAGATTCGCGACCTTCCAGGATCTTGGCGCCGAAATGGGTAGAACCAGTTGCACCGTAGACCAGAGCCACACCGTAGAGGAAGATGGCGCTGAAGATGGAGCCGGAAACGAAGTACTTGAAAGCACCTTCGCCAGCGTTCACGTCCTTACGACGGAGAGCAACCAGAGCGTAAATGGGGAAACTTGCCAGTTCCATACCCAGGAACAGGGCCAGGTAATCCACAGCCTGAGTCATGAGAGCGGCGCCGCAGGTAGCGAGCATCAAGAGTGCGTAAGCTTCGCCACCCTTGAACTTTTCATGACCGAGGGTCCACTGGACACCAGCGATGCCCAGGAAACCGCAGAACAGGACTGCAATGCCCAGGAGGCGGCGAACCGGATCCATAGCGTACAGGCCAAATGCGGTATCGGTAGAAACCAGGTAGTAAGAACCGATAGCTACCAGGAAGAAAGCGGAAGCAATCCAGGGAAGAACCGTGTGCTTGTTTTCATCCTTGAGGAACGGTTCTGTTGCCAGAGTGATGAGGGCGCCAAAGGCGACCAGGATTACCGGCAGAAGAATCATGATGGTATTCATTAGTTGTTACCTCCTTCAGCAGCATTCATTTCTTTCAGCTGAGCGATCAGGGAAGCGCGTTCTTCATCGCTAAAGCCGTTTGCCTTCAGGTTTTCATCCAGCTGCTTGAAGTCATCTTCAGTCATGGGCTGAGCCACGTCTTCGATACCTTCTTCCGGAGCGGGTTCTGCTGCGGGAGCCTCTACCTTCTCCACTTCAGCGGGAGCTTCTTCCTTCACCACTTCAGTGGGAGCCTTCATCTTTTCGATGGTCTCTTCAGAGAGGAGGTTGTAGGAGTTGGAGGTCACGAATGCGGGATGCATACCAAAGACCAGGAGAAGGATTGCCATGATACCGATGGAAGAACCTTCCAGGGCAGTCATGCGAGGACCTTCAACGTATTCGCTCTGAGCCTTGCCGAAGATGACCTTCTGGACAAAGCGGAGCATGTAAGCTGCGGAAAGGATGATGCAGAGACCTGCAACGAGAGCAGGTACGGGACCGATGAGCCACAGGGAAACGAGAACGTTGAATTCACCGATGAAGCCTGCGGTACCGGGAACAGCCAGGGCCATGACAGCCACAAAGCCGAACAGGGTGCCAAACACAGGAGTCTTAGCGGCCAGGCCGCCCAGCTTGTCCAGTTCGCGAGTACCGGTGTAACGTTCTGCAATACCCATCAGGAAGAACTGGGCGCCAGCGGAAAGACCGTGAGCAACCAGGAGGATCAGCACTGCGGGGAACATGGTATCGGTAATGGTGAAAAGACCTGCAACAGCAAGACCAAGGTGACCCATGGAGCTGAAGGCCAGGAGCTTCTTGGCATCCTTAGCGCGGAGAGCCATGAGAGCGCCATAGACGGCAGTCACGAGACCGAGAATCATCATGGGGGTTGCGATGTCCATAGTGCGTTCCGGGAAGACCAGGATCACCCAGTAAAGCATGCCGAACACGCCAGCCTTACTCATTGCACCGGTAAGGATTGCAGAGAGAGGAGCGGGAGCTTCAGCATAGGAGATTGCCTGCCAGCCGTGGAACGGGAAAATCGGAGTCTTCACCAGGAAAGCGAGGAGGAAGCTTACCACGATGGTCATCTGGAGAGAAGGATCCATGGTGTGGAAAGCGCTAGCCAGGGAAATGGGCAGGGCGTTATCAGCGATAGTGAGCATGTACCACAGAGCAACCATCATGGGAGCGGAACCCACGAGAGTGTAGATGGCAAATGTCATAGCAGCCTTGGCCTTTTCCTTGCCGCCGAATGCAGCGATAAGCATTGCAGCGGGAATCACCATTGCTTCGAAGAAGAAGAAGAAGAGAACAGCGTCACCAGCAAGGAAGGTACCGTTCATTGTGCCCATCAAGGCGAAGATGCCGATGGCGAAGTTGCGGTAGTTCTTGCAAGTAGTGTTGCGAGCAGAAATCAGAGCAACCAGAGAGAGCACCGTGGAGAGGAGCACCATCCAGCCGCCAAAGCTGCCGTTATAGAGGAAGTAGTAGACAGGGCCCTTTGCGCCAGGGAGCTTGAACCATTCCACAGGATCGGTGGCCTGGTTGCCAGTGACGAGAAGAGCGACAGACATCACTACGAAAGCGATGCCAAAGAGGAAGGCCATGCGAGAGGAAGACTTAGGATCTTCCTTGGAAGTTGCAACCATGAGGATAGCTGCAACGAACGGGGCCAAGACGAGGAGATTCAGAAGCATTAGATCATACCTCCAGTCAGAAGAACAACAAGTACAAGGACTGCCACACCAGCGATGCTAAGAGCAAGCTGCAGGCGAACCTTGCGTACCTGGAAGGCGGCTGCGCCATCACCCAGAATCAGGGCGATGCTTGCAACCAGCCACTGAGCAAACTGCACCAGTTTATCCACACAGTTGTCGACGATCCAGGCGATGATATTGGTAAGACCAATGAACCAGCCGTGAATGATGTCGAAGAGGAAGGTCCAAGTAGCCTTGCAGCCTTCCGGGCGGGTGCTAGCAGTAGCAGCGGGAACCTTCTTGAATGCCACGTAAGCAATGGCGATACCCACCAGAGCGGCGAGAGTACCGAGAGCGGCAAACATCATGGGGTTCACATGAGCGGCGGAGTGAGCCACAGCCATCTGAGCTTCGCCCACAACCGGAGCGAGAGAGTGTTCGAAGGTGGTGAGACCCAGAGATTCAGCCCAGAGGTAACCAGTACCAACGGCACCAGCAGCCAGGATCACCATGGGGATCAGCATGCAAGCCGGAGCTTCGTGAATGTGAGCTTCGCTTTCCTTGGAACCGCGATATTCACCGAAGAAGGTCATGATAATCAGGCGAGTCATATAAACGGCGGTAATCACTGCGGTGAGAAGGCCGATTGCATAGAATGCAGGACCCATAGGACCACTCATGTACAGCTTTTCAAGAATCAGGTCCTTGGACCAGAAGCCTGCGAAGCCCGGGATACCGATAATGGCAGCGAAAGCGAGAAGCATCACGCCTGCGGTAACGGGAACCTTCTTGGCCAGGCCACCCATCTTGCGCATATCCTGTTCGCCAGACAGAGCATGAATCACTGCACCGGCACCGAGGAAGAGAGCTGCCTTGAAGAAGGCATGGGTAAAGACGTGGAAGATGGAAGCGTCAAAGGCAGCCACACCTGCAGCCATGAACATATAGCCCAGCTGAGAGATAGTGGAGTAAGCCAGCACCTTCTTGATGTCGTTCTGGAAGAGACCAGAAACAGCAGCCCAGAAAGCAGTCAGAGCACCAACAACAGTGATGATGGTCAGAACGCTGGGCAGAACTGCGAACATGGTAGAAAGACGAGCCAGCAGGTAAACGCCGGAGGTCACCATGGTTGCAGCATGGATCAATGCAGACACCGGAGTAGGACCAGCCATTGCATCGGGCAACCAAGTGAGAAGAGGAATCTGAGCGGACTTACCAGTGCAACCAATGAAGAAGCAGATACCAGCAGCGGTGAGAGCCGGCATGATAATCACGACCTGGCCGCCAGCGATTGCGTTCTTGAGGAAGGCAATCAGGGTATCATAGTTCAGAATGGAAGAGGACTGCGCAAAGTTCAGGCCCAGGAAGATGAGGATCAGCATACCCACGAGGAAGCCGATGTCACCAACGCGGTTGACGATGAAAGCCTTGTTAGCAGCCTTGCAGTTATCCTTATCATGGTTCCAGAAGCCAATCAGCAGGTAGGAGCAGAGACCCACGCCTTCCCAACCGAAGAAGGTAAGCATCAGGTTATCGCTCAACACCAGCACGATCATGCTGAAGAGGAACAAGTTGATGTAGGAGAAGAAGCGAGCGAAACCGCGGTCACCGTGCATGTAGCCGATGGAGTAAAGGGCAATCAGAGAGCCGATGCCAGTTACGAACAGCAACATAATGCGGGACAGGTTATCGAACAGGAAGCCCACATTCACATTGAGGAATGCAAGGTCGATCCAGTTGCAAACAACGCTGCGGATGCCTTCTTCAGGCATGTTCAGGGAGAGAACCACAACGCTTGCGAAGGCAAGAGCGGGGAACAGTACTGCGAGAGCACCCACCAGACCTTCAGAAGGGCCCTTCTTGCTACCGGAAGATGCTACGGCAATGATGCCCAGCAGGATCGTACCGATCAGCGGGAAAAGCGGAATGAACCAAAGCGGTAAATTTGTCATGGCTTACCCCTTCATGTTAGTGAAAGAGTCAGAGTCAACGCTTTCACGGTTACGGAAAATCAGGATCACCAGAGCGAGGCCAACGCAAGCTTCTGCGGCGGCAACTGCAATAGTGAACAGCGGGACGATCTGACCAGCAGTACTCAGGGCTGCGGGCAGAGTCTTTGCAAAACCAACCATGCTCAGGTTCACTGCGTTCAGGGCGAGTTCAACACCCATCAGCACGAAGAAGATATTGCGGCGGGAAATTGCGACAGTCAGGCCGATGGTGAAAATCACCAGGGCGAGAATCTGAATGTACATAGCTTGGAGTTCCATTATTTTTCCTCCTTTTCAGACACTTCAGAACCCAGGCGCTTCTTAGCCATGAGAACTGCAGCAGCCATAGAAGACAGAAGCAACAGACCGAGAACTTCAAACAAGATGAAGTAACCGGGGCCGTTCTGAGCCATGTTGAACAAGGTCTCGGAAGTGAACTTCACGCTGCCACGGATAGTCGTAGCGTCGAATGCGAGAGGAGCACGAACCAGGACGAAGCCAACCAGACCGCAAAGAACAACAACTGCGGGAACGACGAACAGGGAAACCTTGTCGAAACGGGGAGTGTTGTTATCCTTGCCAGCGTTCAGCACCATGATCACGAAGGTCAGGAGCATGACGATTGCACCGGCATAAACCATGATCTGGACCACACCGATGAAAGGGCTACCCAGCAGGCCGTAAATGCCAGCGAGGGAAAGCATGGAAAGGATGAGGGAAAGAGCACCATACAGAGGGTGCTTGGCCAGGAGCACGCAGATGGCAGAACCAATTGCGATAACTCCAAGTACGATGAAATAAATCAGGGCGAGCATTAGTTTTTAACCTCCATTCCCCAGACCTTGCGGGCCTCGGCGTTCTTGGTACCGCCCGGAGCCATCTGGCTCTGTGCGTCATCGGGGTAATCCTTGGGATCCCAGTTAATGAGATCAGCCATGTGAGCCACGAATTCTTCACGGGTGCGGTGTTCAAATACGATTTCCTTGGTATCCATGCGGAGGGCATCTACCGGGCAAGCTTCTGCGCAAAGACCGCAGAACACGCAGACCAGATGGTCGATGTCGAAACGCATGACGCGCTTTTCGATACGGGGATCATCGGACTGAGTTGCTTCGATGAAGATACAGTGAGCAGGGCAAGCAGCAGCGCACATACCGCAGGCAACGCAACGAGGAGTGCCATCGGGGCGCAGCATCAAGCGATGCTTTGCACGGTAAGTCGGGAGAATTTCCGGCTGACCTTCAGGATAGGAAATGGTGGGCAGCTGTTCATAGCGGAAGAAACCGCGGGCAGCGTGCTTGAGGGTGGTCCAAAGACCACGCATAGCCTCGAAAATGTAGAGGCGTTCCACCCAGTTCATGGGCTTCTGTTTAATAATACGAGCCATTAGTTACTACCTCCCACAAGCTTTGCAACAACTGCAGTCACAATGAGGTTCAGGATAGCGATGTTAAGAATGATCTTCCAGCCCAAGTGCATGACGTGGTCATAACGGAAGCGGGGCAGAGTCCAGCGGACCCAAATCCAGACCCAGCAGAACATCACGCTCTTGACTACGAGTACCAGCAGATGAATCACTGCGGTGCCAAGGGCGGTAGCCAAGGTGTTTGCACCACTTGCAGTGTGAGCGATTTCCGGGGTGTAGAACATCCAAGCGCAGATTGCTGCAGCGACGAACACTACAGCAGCGATGCCGCCCACCAGGTTGTACAGCTTGTATTCCTGAAGGATGACCATCTTGTTGGACTGCTTGGAAGCGCGGAGCTTCTTGGAGTAGCGATGGACCATGTGGAGGAATGCAAGAGCCAGGAAAGCAAGCACGCCGCAAAGAACGGCGAGAGTGCCGCCCATGTGAGCCTGCATGGTTTCAGTGGTAACGAACGGTACAGAGTAGCCACCCAGGAAGAGGGTTGCCACCAGGAAGGAAGCGATACAGATATGAGCGTATTCACCCATGTAGAACATACCGAACTGCATAGCACCATATTCAGTATGGTAACCAGCAACCAGTTCAGGTTCACCTTCAGCAACGTCGAAGGGAGCACGACCGGTTTCGGCGATAGTTGCAATGAGGAAGCAGAAGAATGCCACAGGCTGGGCAACGATACCCCAGACGTGGTGTTCCTGCCAGCTGACGATGTCGGTCAGGTTGAAAGAACCTGCGAGAACCAGGAGGCCCATCATGGAGAGGCCCTGGCAGACTTCGTAGCTCACGGTCATTGCGGAAGTACGGAGAGAACCCAGGTAGCTGTACTTAGACTTGGATGCCCAACCAGAAAGAACTGCACCGTAGGCAGACAGGGAGGACAGACCGAAGAGAAGCAGGATACCTACATCGGAATCCAGGATGGAACCGGAGATGTTCACAGCCTTGCCACCCCATTCGAAAGCCAGAGGGCCGAACCAGGGAATGACGCAGGGAGAAAGGAAGACGATCGCAAAGGGAATTGCAGGTCCCAGATAGTACAGGAACTTGCTGGAGCCCTTAGGAGCAAACATTTCCTTGAAGAACAGCTTGGTACCGTCGCACATGTTCTGCACATAGCCGAACAGACGAACCTTACCGAAGACGGGGAACTTGATGTAGGAACGGTTAGGTCCCTGACGGTCCTGCATAAAGCCGGCGCCACGGCGTTCCATAGGAATCAAGAGAAGGATGTAGAGGACCGGCACGAAGCAGAAGGCGAACTTTGCGATCGTGATCAGCCATTCAACCCAAGTTTTGGATTCGATAATATCCATTATGCGTTACCTCCTTCGAGATGAAGGCCAGTGCTCTTGATGCAGTCGTAAGCGAGGCCAGCCAGAGCCGGAGCGTATTCGGCAGCCTTCTTGAAAGCGTCATAGGCACAGGTGAAGGTGTTACCAGCAAGTTCAGAAAGAACTTCGTATGCGGGCTTCAGTTCTGCATCCGGGCAGGTGGGAGCAGCGTTCAACTTCTGGAGAATGTTGAGGCTGTTGACCATGGTGCCCTGAACTTCGCTCCAGTGCTTGATACCGAAAGCGAGAGTTGCCTTGGCA
Organism: Fibrobacter sp. UWEL; assembly: GCF_900142535.1. Taxonomy (NCBI): domain Bacteria; kingdom Pseudomonadati; phylum Fibrobacterota; class Fibrobacteria; order Fibrobacterales; family Fibrobacteraceae; genus Fibrobacter; species Fibrobacter sp. UWEL. Next base: position 44,619 of record NZ_FRBE01000021.1, on the reverse strand, counting down.
GCGGTTTCGTCGTTGAAAGCAGAAAGAACGATACGGGTCGGAATCTTTTCGATTACGTCCATGGACTTGTTGCCTTCGCCAACGATGTTGTTGTTCACGCAGACCAATACAGAGTAGTTGGAAACATTCTGAGCCAGATCCCACAGATTGTCATCCGGGAGACCCAGGAGCTTGAAGCCTGCGCGGTTGGCCATGGGGTCACCGCTCTTGGCAATGCCATCGGGTTCGGACTTCAGCTTGAGAGAACCGGCGAAGATATCAGCGCGGTCGCCCAGGGAATCATTCAGCATGCGGAGAGCTGCCAGGTCTTCGATGGTGCATTCGCCACCAGCCACCAGAGCAATCTTGCCAGAAGCAGAAGCCAGAGCTTCCTTCATGATGTGCATGCCACCGATAGCGGGCAGACGATTCTGATTGAAGGTCTGGAAAGCGAGACGGCTGGTATTGGAGAGCCAGCTACGGTTCACTTCCGGATTGCAACGGGGCATCATACGGTAGATCTTACCATCAGCATGATCCAGCCAGATGTTTGCGCCCAGAGAGTCATCCATAGAGATGGTGGGAGTGTGGCTCAGGAGCCATACACGCTTCTGGAAGCGGAAGTACTTGGCGGTCATTGCACCGGTGGGGCACACGTCAGTGACGCAGAGGTCATATTCGTGGTCCAGCTTTTCGCCGGGGAAAGTAGAGATGTAAGTGTGGTCGGCACGGCCAGCAAGCTGCAGCTGTTCGTCCTTGGCAATGGTACGCATGAAACGCACGCAACGGTCGCACTGCACGCAACGTTCTTCGTCCAGAAGGATGCGGGGACCGATGTCCACATGCTTACCGCCACGGACCTGACCCTTGTTGTCCACGAACTGGTGGGCAGGATTGCCGTGATAGTTCTTGCCATATTCCGGACGCATACGGCCTTCGTTCTGTCCAGCTTCCATGTAGTTTTCCTGCAGGGTACATTCACCGGCCTTGTCGCAAATGGGGCAATCCAGCGGATGGTTCACCAGCATGAATTCCTGAGTAGCCTTGCGGGCGTTCTTCACGCGGGCAGAGGAAGCAGGAGTGTAGATTTTCATACCAGGAGCAACAGGAGTATAGCAGGCAATGACCAGCATACGACCGCGGGGGCCTTCCTGTTCGACCAGGCACTGACGGCAGTTACCAGAAACCGGCAGATACGGATGGTAACAGACGTGGGGAGTTTCGATCCCGATAGCCTTGAGGGCTTCGAGGAGGTTTGTATCGCCAGGAACCATGACGGCCTTGTCATCCACGAAGATTTCCACCTTCGGGCTGTTTTCGGTCGGGAGTTTCGGCATGTTATAGAAGTTACTCATAATGATTACCAGAAGATTCCAGGACGATAAGTTTCTTGTACACGGGGCTTTGCGTGATCCGGATTCTTTGCGATGTATTCGTCAAAGTCTGCACGGAACTTGGCACTGTAGGCGCCAACCGGGCCGCCCAAGGAAATGGACAGCGGGCAAATAGTCACACCACCGAAACCACCACAGAGGCTCTGCATCAGTTCCACGTCACCATCGTGGCCCTTGCCTTCGACGATGAGGTTCAGGATGCGGTGCAGAAGACCGGTACCTTCGCGGCAGGGAGTGCACTGGCCGCAGGATTCGTGGCTGTAGAAGTTACCCAGCACGTTCAGCAGGTCCACCATGTTGTGAGTATCGTTGATCACGATCATGGCGCCGGAACCGAACATGGTCTTCATGGAAGCCAGGCATTCGTAATCCATGGTAGCCTGTTCAGCTTCTTCTGCGGTCAGGGGAGCGCAAGAAGAACCACCGGGCAGCACAGCCTTCAGCTTGCCACCAACGACGCCACCAGCGTATTCGTTGATCATGGTCATCATGGGAGTGCCCAGAGGAGCTTCGTACACGCCCGGATTCTTCACGTCACCGGAAATGCAGAACACCTTGGTACCACCTGCACGAGGAGTACCCATCTTGGCGTATTCGCTAGGATCGTGCTTCAGGATCCAGGGAAGTGCCATAATGGTTTCTACGTTGTTCACGCAGGTAGGAGACTTCCAAGCACCGCTCACAGCCGGGAAAGGCGGCTTCAGGCGGGGCTGACCCTTCTGGCCTTCGAGAGAGTTAATGAGTGCGGTTTCTTCACCGCAAATGTAGGCGCCAGCACCACGATGGACGAAGATATCGAAGCAGAACTTAGTTCCGCAGATGTTTTCGCCAAGGTAGCCAGCGGCATAAGCCTGGTTCAAAGCCTTGTTCAGGCTTTCGATGCAGGGCAGGAATTCGCCACGGCAGTAGATGTATGCAGCGCGAGAGCCCAGAGCCCAGGCAGCGATAATCAAGCCTTCGATCAGGCGATGGGGATCTTCCAGCATGAGGAAGTGGTCCTTAAAGGTACCGCCTTCGCCTTCGTCAGCGTTCACCACGATGTACACAGGCTTACCGGTACCGCGGGGCACGAAGCTCCACTTCATACCAGTGGGGAAGCCTGCACCACCACGGCCACGCAGGTTGGTGCGCTGCACGTAGTCGATGAGCTCGAACTGGCTCATGTTGAACAGACGTTCGGAAATGTTTTCGTAGCCGCCCAGCTTCTTGTAGACTTCAATGTCCTGGGCGCCCTTGCCGAAGTTTTCAGTACAAACTTTTACGCATTCTGCCATAATTATACCTTCTTCTCTTCCACCGGGGCGGGCTTTTGAGTGGTGACAGCAACAGCGGAAGGCTTAGCAACGCGTTCGCCAGAGGTAGCGATCATGCGATATTCATCGCCGACCTTACCAGCAGCATCCACAAATGCCTTGTCCTTGACGCCGGGTTCGCCAACAGCGACCCATTCAGAACCGTTCTTCTTTTCCACCACGATCTTGGTGAATTCCGGAGCGCCCTTCCAAGTGAGGGTAGCGCCGGTTTCGTCGGCTTCAGCCTTGACGCAGAGAACGGGGCTAGGAGGAGCATAGTCGTTGACCTGAGGCTTTGCAGTTGCACCAGGAGCACCCGGGTGACCGCAGTGGCCCTTCACGATACCGCCCAGCACGTCGTGCTTGGGAACGTTATTGGCGTGAGCCTTGCACCAGTCAACGATGCGGTCGATGGAAGCTTCGGTCAGAGTAGTACCGCGCTTCATCTTCAGTTCGCCATCCACAACGTCAGTGGCAAAATCATCGTTCACCAGCATCATGGGGCCATTGCCGCAGGAGCCCAGGCATTCTACCTGGAGGATGGTGAACATGCCATCGGGAGTGGTTTCGCCGGACTTGATGCCCAGCTTGTTTTCCACGTACTTGATCAGAGGCTGAGCGCCCTTGATAGCGCAGCTGATGTTGCGGCAGAACTGCAACAGGAACTTGCCCTTGGGAGCGTGATTGTACATGGTATAGAAAGTTGCAACGCCAAGAGCGTGAGCAGGAGCGCAACCGCAGACATTTGCAGCCCAGCGGATACCTTCGGTGGGAACCCAGCCGAATACACCCTGCACGAGCCACAGGACTTCCAGGAGAGCGCCCTGGCCTTCAGGATAGCGGCTCAGGAGATCTGCACAACGTTCCTTGATTTCGGGAGCGTTCAGCTTGTCCAGCACTTCCTTAGTAGGAGGCTGGGGCTGTGCCTTGTGGACGTGGCCAAAAGTTTCAGCCGGATCCGGCAGAGCACCAATGGGCTGCTGCGGGCGATCGAACTTCAGGTTGTTGTTTGCAACGACCTGAACGGCACCTTCAATATGTTCTCTCATCGGTCGAGTTCTCCTGCAATCATGTTGAGGCCAGGCAGAGTTGCCATGGAGTCAGCAAGGGTAAGGCCTTCAACCAGGTAGTTGAAAGCAGAAACGTGAGCGAGGCTCGGGGAACGAACCTTGATACGGTACGGATGACCGGAACCATCGGAAACGATGGTGAAGCCCAGTTCGCCGTTAGCACATTCGGTACCGCAGTAGAATTCGCCTTCCGGTACGCGGATGCCTTCGTAAACGCTCTTGAAACGGCCAATGAGGCCTTCCATATCCTGGTAAGCCATCTTGTGGGACGGCACGCGGATACGCGGGTCGACGATGTCGATGGGACCCGGAGCGAGGCGCTTGAGAGCCTGGCGAACGATCTTCACGGATTCTTCAATTTCGTACAGACGAACCTGGAGACGGTCGTTGGAGTCACCATTGGTGCCCACCACAACATCCCAGTCGTAGGTTTCGTAGTCGTAGTAAGGTTCATCCTTACGCAGGTCGCTTTCTACGCCGGTAGCACGGAGTACAGGGCCGGTCCAGCCGTAGCTGATAGCGTCTTCCTTGGAGATCTTGGCAACGCCAACGGTACGATCCAGGAAGATACGGTTACGATCCAAGCAAGCGTGGAGGTCCTTGAGGGCCTTTTCCACAGACTTACAGGCAGCGAGAACTTCGTCTTCGAAACCATTGTAAGTGTCGCGATAGAGACCACCGATACGGGCATAGCTGTTGGTCAGACGAGCGCCAGTGAGCTTTTCCCAAATCAGCATGATTTCTTCGCGGGGATTAAATGCATACATGAACGGAGTGGTACCGCCAAGGTCCTGGAATGCAGCGGCCACGCAGATGAAGTGGTCGTTGATACGGGATAATTCGTTCACAATAACACGAATAACCTTGTTACGTTCAGGAATTTCGATACCGAACATCTTTTCTACGCTACGGCAGAAAGCGATGTTGTTCATCATGGCAGAGCAGTAGTTCAGACGGTCAGTGTACGGGAGAGCCTGCTGCCAGGTGCCGCGTTCCACCATCTTTTCGAAACCACGGTGCATAAAGCCGATTTCGCTGACGCCAGCAACGATGGTTTCGCCATCGAGAGCGGTAAGCAAACGCACGCAGTGATGGGTGGCCGGATGGGTCGGACCCACGTTCAGAGCCATCAGGCTCTGCTTTTCGCCATTCGGATCTAATACGATCATGCCTTAATACTCCCTTCAAGAAAATCTTCATCAACGGGATCCACTTCTTCGGAGCGTTCGATGACCTTGTAACCCTTGGATTCAAGGCGCTGTTCCAGAACGGGAAGCAGGAAGTCGCTGGTAGAAAGCCACTGACGCTTGTGGGCAGGATAATCCTTGCGAAGCGGGTGACCAACAAATTCAATGTGGTTCAAAATACGACGGAGGTCGGGGTGGCCAGTGAACTTAACTCCATACTGGTCAAAGACTTCACGTTCAAGCCAGTCTGCGCTCTTGTACAGGTCGGTAATGGACTGGACCTGGAGGTCTGCCTCGCTGACCAGCACCTTAAGACGGATGCGGGCCCCGACGGTAGACATGCTCTTGAAAGAATAGGAGACCGCAAAGCGGGGACCTTCATGGTTGGGATAAGTCAGGTAGTCGATACCAGCTGCATCCAGGAGCATTTCCATCTTGGCAGGAGCTTCATTCTTGATGTATTCCACTGCGCTATGGAAGTTTTCCTTGGGGACGATTACGCAAGCGTCCCACTTGGCAGCCTGGTCCGGTGTTGCACCGAACTTGGCCCCCAGGACTTCGATCATCTTGTCTACGGATTCCATTCCTTACTCCTTCCAGAACTGGGCTTTCTTCACCAGCTTCTGTTCCTTTTCAATCAGGAAATTCTTGGCATCGGCGATCTTTTCGCTGGCCAGAGCCTTAGCTTCAGCCTTGGCTTCGGCGGTCTTGGCCTTGATGAGTTCAAGCTGTTCCTTGACGCGTTCGGCGCGCTGCTTCATGAAGGACTCGTCCTTGATCTTGTTCTGCAGGTCAAACATGGCGTCGAAGAATGCTTCCGGACGGCTGGGGCAGCCACCGATATAAACGTCTACGGGGATAATGTGGTCAATACCCGGAACGGTGCAGTAGCAGTCATAGAAACCGCCAGAGCTTGCACAAGCACCCATGGCGATAACCCACTTGGGTTCAGCCATCTGCTCGTACATACGCTTCAGAATCGGAGCCTGCTTATAAGTAATGGTGCCGGACACCAGCAGGACGTCGGACTGACGCGGGGTAAAGCGCACGTATTCAGAACCGATACGGGAAAGGTCATAGCGGCCCACTTCCGTACTCATGAATTCGATTGCACAGCAAGCCGTACCATAAGGGAACGGCCACAGGGAATTGGTACGACCCCAGTTGACCAGGAAGTCAAGGGAGGACGTAATGAAATTCGGCTTTTCTGCCTCTGTACTCATAGGAGATTACCTCATAAAATGCAGCCCAAAGATAGAAAAACTGAAAATCCAGGCAGAGGCAATTTACAAACTCGGAACGAAAACTCCCCCCAGGGCCCTCCTAAAAATTAGACACCTCTAACTCCAATAAAAAATTTGAATTATATTTTCCGCTTTATTTTAAAGAAAGTATTTTCAACAACGTTGTGTTAGATTCATCACATTTTAAGCAGGGTTTTTAAAATCCTGGTTGAAAGTATCTTGCGGAATTTTTACTTTTGGCGCGGTTTTTGGTTGTGTGGCCCATGTGGGGCAAGAGGTAGTATGCTATTTTCAAACATCGGCGAGGCGTATTGCAAGTTCAGGGAGGCACTCTCTGAGCCCAATGCTTCCATGAAGACATTCCCTGCAAAAGTGCAGGCAGTATTCCCGCCCCTGGCAAAAGAATTACACATTGGAGGTCTTGCCTCCAGTTTGAACGCACCCACCTCCGAATATGCCCCCAACGGCGAGGAAATCGTCCAGGTTCCCTTCCAGGACCCGTCCGTATGCCCCGTCCTTAATGATAACGAAGCCCACATGGAGCAATTCGCCACTAAGGAACACGGCTCTTTTACAATTCTGTTCTACCCCGAAAAAGACCACCAGTTTAACGAGCAGGAACTGCAAATTTGCCGTCTACTGGCCAACGACTTCTTTGTTCTGGGTGGTCGCGCCCGTCTGATGGACTTTATGGAAATGGCCTTGTCCACAGATCCCATGACTAAGGTGGACAACCAGCCTACCCTCACCCGCAAGATGGGTATGCTTGCCGCCCGTGGAATGCTGAAGGATTTCGCAGGCATTTTCATTAACCTGAAAAACTTCAAGTATATTAACAAGTCCCTCTCTAGCCCCATTGGCGATCTAGCAATCAAGCTCTACGCTAATGCCATCAAGAATAGCCTGGAAGAATTTGAAATCGTCTGCCGTCTGGGTGGCGATAACTTCTATGTGCTGGTCAAGAAGGACAACCTGCAGAAATTCATCGATCGCTTCTCCAAGTTCGAAGTGAAACTGTCCCAGGGTCCCAAGCCTGTGGAATTCGTGATCCAGGCCCGCATGGGAATCTATCCGGCCACTCCCAAGGATGGCATTCCTGAATTGATGAACAACGCATCCATCGCCCTGAACGTAGCGAAGGAACAGCGTTCCTCCGACCTGATTTATTTCAGCACGGAAATGCACATCCAGGCAATGCACCGTAGGGAAATCTCCACCGAATTCCGCAACGCCCTGCAGAACCATGAATTTATCGTTCATTACCAGCCCAAGGTGAACATCAGGACCAAGCAGTTGTGCGGTTCCGAAGCCCTGGTCCGCTGGATCCGTCATAAGACTATCGTCCCGCCTATGGATTTCGTACCTATCCTGGAACAGGAAGGCTCCATCTGCCAGCTGGACTTCTACGTATTCAAATCCGTTTGCCGAGACATCCAGCAGTGGGTGGAAGCAGGCATTCCTCCGGTCCGTATTTCCGTCAATTTCTCCAAGCGTCACCTGAAGAATCCCAACTTCGCCGAAGACATCCTCAATGTCATGAAGCAGCACAAGGTGGAAAGCCAGTTCATCGAAGTGGAACTGACGGAAGTTTCCGACTACGACGATTACAAGGCCATGCAGAGGTTCGTAACCATCATGCGCCAGAACGGCATTTCCGTTTCCATCGATGACTTTGGAACCGGTTATTCCACCCTCACCGTCCTGAAGAACTTTGACGTAAACGTCATCAAGCTGGACAAGTCCCTGCTGGACAACATCGGCAAGGAAAACTCCATGGACGAAGTGGTTGTGAAGAACGTGGTGAACCTAGCCAAGGAAATGAACAAGGAAGTTATTGCCGAAGGCGTGGAAAGCGAAGCCCAGGCCAAGTTCCTGGAAGAAGTGAACTGCAACAACGTTCAGGGCTTCCTTTTCGACAAGCCCCTGAATCACGACGATTTCCAGAAGCGTCTCACCGGCGAAAACCCGTATTAGGATTTAGGGACTAGGTTCTAGCCACTAACCACTAGCCACTAGCCTCTAGTCTCTAATCTCTAATTTCCAGCCTCTAGTCTCTAGAATCCACGACGAACATTCCTGCATTTTATATATTTCGCAAAATGAAGAAGCTTGTTCACCAGAAAGATAAATGCCTGAAATGTGCAGGCTGCGTGGGCGTTTGCCCCAAGATGGCCCTGGATATGTACGGTCTGGATTTGCAGATCGATCACGAGAAGTGCATCCGCTGCGGACTTTGCACTCGCACCTGCCCTGTAGGTGCACTCAGCATGCAGGAGGTGAACAATGCTTGATAACCAGTACGACGTAGTTGTCATTGGCGCAGGCCCCGGCGGTTCCGTTACAGCCCGTAATTTGGCCCGTGAGGGTCACAAGGTTCTGTTATTGGAAAAGCGCGAAAAGATTGGCTATCCCGTACGTTGCGGTGAAGCTAGCACCAAACTTTCCGACTTGCAGACCTACGGTCCCATTGACGACAGCTGCATCGAAAGCATTATCAACGGCCTTTATATTTACGGCCCCGATGGTGTAAACATCGAGCTCCCTCAGCCCGGTACCGGCATCATGCTGGACCGCGAAAAGTTTGACCCCTGGCTTGCAAAGCTTGCTGCCGACGACGGCGCCGAAGTGGTGACTGCCGCTCGCGCAGAATTCGTCAGCGAAGTGGAAGGTTCTGGCAAGGATGGTTTCAGAACCGTTCGCGTCGTGCTGGGTAAGGGCAACGGAGACGGATCCGTTACCGAGACATCCACACAGGAAATTCGCGCCAAGATGGTTGTGGCTGCAGACGGCGTCGAAAGCCGCATTGGCCGCATGGTGGGCCTGGATTGCCTGCAGAAGCCCAGCGGTACATGCACCGGCATCGACATCCAGGTGGATGGCATGCTGACTCGCCCCGACTACCTGACCTTCTGGCAGGGTCACGACTTCATTAACGATGGTTACATCTGGAGCTTCCCCAAGCAGAAGAGCAACGTCACCAAGTTCGGCGCAGGCTTTTTGATTCCGCCTAAGGCAGGCCCCAGCATTTACGAAGTCACCATGGAATGGCTGGACAAGCTCTTCCCGGGCGCAAAGATCAATAAGGTGGTTGGCGGCGTCATTCCTGTTTCCAGTATCCTGAAGGAATACAGTCTGGACCGCTTCGCCCTCGTTGGCGATGCCGCCCATCATACAAACCCCCTCACCGGAGGCGGCATCGCGGCCGCCATGCGCGCCGGACGGTTCTGTGCACAGACCGTCCACGAGGGCCTGACCGCCACCTCTGGCGATGCAGCCAACCTGAGCAAGAACTTCATGAAGCTTTACGAAAAGCGTTGCTATGACTACTTCGGAAAAATGCACGACTTCGAGAACAAGTTCCGCAAGTTCCTGCTCCACATCGACAAGCCTACCCAGGTTGGACTCTACAAGGTCCTGCAGGGTTTCGCTCTCAGTGGCTGCAAGAAGCGTTCTTTCCTGAAAACCCCCGTACAGTCCGCCAAGTACCTGTACAAGTTCATGAAATTCAAGGGTTAAACAGCAAAGCCTCCCACATGGGAGGCTTCTGTTTTTAGAACAACTGGTCCACTTTCGTCTTGGCCAGCACTCTGTTATAGATAATGCGTTTGCCTTTCACACCGTCAGTCACGTTGATGTGATCCTTGGGCGGTTTAAGAATGGATGTCACTAAGTGTGCAGCAACGGTCTCCGCGTGAACAGGCCTAAAGAAGCTAGGGACCAGCATGGCGTTCCTGCCAAAGAACTTCTGCAGTAACTCTTCACCCAAGCGCTTGTCATTATGCTGACCCAAAAGCAAGGACGGGCGGACCAGAGTCAAGGTTTCGAAGTTCATCATGGTCAGGCCATCTTCCAGGTTTCCCTTCAATCGGTTATAGAAGAAAGGAGAATGGGAGTCAGCGCCCATGGCACTTACGCAAAGGAAGTTCTTCACGCCAGCCTTCTTGGCAATAGCAGCAAGCATCAGGGGAAGTCGAGTATCCACCCGTTCCTGTTCCGCTTTCGAGCCAGCCTGCTTCTTCGTGGTACCAAGACAGCAGACAACCGCATCGCACCCAAGGAAACCCGCCAGAACCTTTTGATGACCCTCCCCTTCCGCACCTAGCGTAGAGAAGTCCACCACCTCGAAGTCCAGCTTGGACGAGCCATCCAGAATTCCCATGGAGGCAAGGTCCGGAGAGCCCTGGCCGGGAAGTTTACGTACAGGACAGTAAACACGAACAACCTGGTCCAGGCGGACCAGGAGTTTAAGCACGTTCTTTCCTATGAGGCCGGAAGAGCCAAGGACAGCAACTTTCATTTTAAATTACTTGATGATCGGTTCAGCAGCGGTATCAGCCTGGGCTTCAGCCTTTGCTTCGCTAGGATTCTGCCAGCCCACGTCGTAACCGCGAACCGGGTAGATACTTACGGCACCAGCTTCGCTCACAACCACTGCCACGCCGGACATGAAGTTCACCCAACGATATCCATCAGCCTTGGAATAGGCCTTCAGGTTAACCGCCCTGTTGGAGGCATAGACAACCATGGGTTCTGCCAGAACATCGTGAGTGACCAGAATGCTGACTCGCTTCCAGTTGGCCATGTTATCCAGGACCACTTCCTTCACAAACTGATTACCGCGAGAGAACAGCGGATAGAAGGAAGCGTACACCAGAGCGTTCGTTTCTGCATTGGGGAAAGTATAGTTGTAGCAATAGCGAGAAATCAAGGTATTCAAGTCGGTGGACTTCTTCTTGAGATCTTCAATATCGATGGTAGCATCCTTGCGATAGAAGTAGTTACCGTCGATAATGTCCAGGGTTTCAACCACAGGAGTTTCACCGCGGCCCACTGCAATATTTGCAGCAGTTTCACGAGTGCGCACAAAGTCCGTGGAAGCATAGTAGAACGGTTCCGTCCCACCAATGCGTTTACCCAGCTCCTGGGCCTGTGCGGCGCCCTTAGTAGTCAAGGGCGACAGTTTGCCAGTACTATCCGCACGAGCGGAATGGCGAATGACGAAAGCAATCTTGCTAGTCTGGGGCGCAGCCTTGTAAATATCGGCAATATCATAGAAGCCATCTGCATCGGCGGTTACAGCGATAGTGGGATCGATGGTATAAAGCAGTTCATCAGGATAAGAGCCTTCTACAGCAGGAATCGTGCTGGCAGAAGATGCCGGTATGGTAGGATCCGTATTCACAGGATCCACAGCAGCGGCGCTGGAAGCGGGAACGCCCGGATCAACACTTGCGCTAGATACCGGAGTCGGAATCACCTGGGAGTCGGAACTGGCCGCAGGAACAGGGGTTGGAGCAGTGGGACTGCCGGAATCATCACCGCAAGCCACCATAAAGGACATTGCAGACAAAGCAATAACGCTGACAAAAGCTTTTTTCATAATATTCATGCCCCTAATCTAACATTTTCTGTCAAATTCACCCGTAAAAATTGTCAAACATGTAAAGGGATAAACGCTCCATTGTGACCAATTCAACATTTTTCACCTTTGGCACCACATTTGCATAAGTTTTTTGCCACATTTTCGGTAAAGTTTTCTAAACTTTATTCCGAAAGAATTTAAACCCTAACCCATAGGAAATCTTATGGCAAAGACTACCAAGAAAACAGCAGCCCCCGTGCTCGGTACCGATGCAGAAGCATTCCGCAAGGCATTTACCGACCACATCAACCACACCCTCGCCCGCAGCATGGACACTGTGACCGACCACGAAAAGTTCCTGGCCGTTGCTTACGCAGTTCGTGACCGTCTGGTTGACCGCTGGATCAAGACTCAGGAAACTTACTACGAAAAGGACGTGAAGCGCGTCTATTACCTGTCCCTGGAATTCCTCATCGGCCGTACCCTCGGTAACTCCGTCCTGAACCTGGACGTTGAAGGTGCTGTGACCGAAGCTCTGGACGAAGTGGGCATGACTCTGGACGAACTTCGCGAACAGGAAGTGGACGCAGGTCTGGGCAACGGCGGTCTTGGCCGTCTGGCAGCTTGCTTCCTGGATTCCATGGCAACTCTGGAACTTCCCGCAACCGGTATGGGTATCCGTTACGAATACGGTATGTTCAGCCAGAAGATCGTGAACGGCGAACAGGAAGAACAGCCGGATAACTGGCTCCGTCTCCCCAACCCGTGGGAAATCGCTCGCCCCGCAAACGCAATCAAGGTTCCCTTCTTCGGCTACGTTGTAAGCTGGACCGACGAAAAGGGCAAGCTCCGCAACCGTTGGGAAACCAAGGACTACGTCCTGGCTCTCCCCTACGATACTCCGATTCCGGGTTACAAAAACAACACCGTGAACAACCTGCGCCTCTGGAGCGCCAAGTCCACCGACGACTTCGGCCTCTCCTACTTCAACAACGGTGACTACATCGCCGCTGTGCAGGACATGGAACTTTCTGAAACCATCTCCAAGGTTCTCTACCCCAACGACTCCTCCATGAACGGTAAGGAACTGCGCCTGAAGCAGCAGTACTTCCTGTGCTCTGCATCTCTGCAGGACATCATCAACCGTTTCAAGAAGACCCACAACAATGATTGGAAGGTCTTCCCCGAAAAGGTCGCCATCCAGCTGAACGACACTCATCCGGCAATCTCTATCGCCGAAATGATGCGCATTCTTCTTGACGAAGAAAACCTGGAATGGGACGATGCATGGGAAATCGTTACCAAGACTTTTGCATACACCAACCACACCTTGATGCCGGAAGCTCTCGAAAAGTGGCCTGTTAGCCTCTTCGAAAAGCTCCTCCCCCGTCATCTCCAGATCATCTTCGAAATCAATGCTCGCTTCCTGCGCATGGTTTCCCTCAAGTGGCCCGGCGACAACGCTCGTCTCGGTCGCATGAGCCTCATCGAAGAAGGTGGCTGCAAGATGATCCGCATGGCATACCTCTCCATCGTAGGTTCCTACGCTGTGAACGGTGTGGCAGCTCTGCACTCCGACCTTCTCAAGACCACCCTGTTCAAGGACTTCTACGAACTGTGGCCTGAAAAGTTCAACAACAAGACTAACGGCGTCACACCTCGTCGCTGGGTCCGCAAGGCTAACCCGGCTATGTCCGAACTGGTTACCAGCAAGATCGGTGAATCCTGGGTCAAGGATCTGGACGATCTGCGTCAGCTGGAAAAGTTCGCCAAGGATGCTAAGTTCCAGAAGGCATTCATGGACGTGAAGAAGCAGAACAAGGAACGTCTGGCCAAGTACCTGAAGGAATCTCAGGGCGTCGAACTGGACACCAACATGTTCTTCGACGTGCAGGTCAAGCGTATTCACGAATACAAGCGCCAGCTCCTGAACATCCTCCACGCTATCCACCTGTACATCCAGATCAAGGATGGCAAGGAAATCATGCCCCGTACCATCATGATCGGTGGTAAGTCCGCTCCTGGTTACTGGATGGCTAAGCAGATCATCCGCCTGGCTAACGCAGTGGCAGCAATCATCGACGCTGATCCCGCATGCAAGGGCAAGCTGAAGATGGTCTTCCTGGAAAACTACCGCGTTTCCTTCGCAGAAAAGATCATCCCGGCAGCAGACCTGTCCGAACAGATCTCCACTGCAGGTACCGAAGCTTCTGGTACCGGTAACATGAAGTTCGCCCTCAACGGCGCTCTCACCATCGGTACTCTCGATGGCGCTAACGTGGAAATGAAGGAAGAAGTGGGTGACGAAAACATCTTCATCTTCGGTCTCACCGTTGAAGAAGTTACCGACCTCTTGGCTAAGGGCTACCGTCCTCGCGACTTCTACGAATCCGACGACGATCTCCGTCGCGTGATCGACCTGATCGGCTCTGGCTTCTTCAGCCCGGATCGTCCGGACCTGTTCAAGCACATCGCCGACAAGCTCCTGACTCACGACCCGTACATGCTCTGCGCAGACTTCCGTAGCTACGTCGACATGCAGAAGAAGGTTGCAGAAGCTTACCAGGACAAGAAGCACTGGGCAGAAATGGCTATCCTGAACGTAGCTCGCATGGGCAAGTTCAGCTCTGACCGTACCATCGACCAGTACGCTAAGGAAATCTGGAACGCTAAGGCTTGTTCTATTAAGTTGTAAGAGCAGTGAGCGATGAGTTCGTAACTCATAATTCATAACTCATAACTGAAAAATCTCCGCGGATCAATCCGCGGAGATTTTTCATTGTTTGTAAACAAAAGTTAGGGACAAATTATTTTTTACAACGTCGCAACTAAAAAAAGAGCAATCTGTTTCAGGGAATTGCTATTTTTAACTTATGAAGTTGAAATACTTGAAAGATTCGGACTACCAGGCAAACCTCATTGTCCTGAAGGGTGCAGCCGCAGCAAACATTGTCTACGCCATCGTCTGGATCTTGAACCTCATCCATGTGTTCTTCATCGATCCCAACATCATGAACACGGGCATCGGTATTTCCACTTTCCTTTTCGCATTGATGTTCTGCACCGGGAAGGCCATGGGCCTGGAAAATCCCAAGACCAAGTACGTTCTGATTGCATTCTCCGTAGCGTTCATTACGTCCATCAACATCATGCTGACTTACCATTCCATCCTGGCATCCACCCTGCCGCTCATTCTCTCCGTGCAGTACCGCAAGAAAAAGATCCTGTGGTACACCTGCTGGCTGGTCATGCTGGGCCAAGCCGCTACCGTCTATGGCGGTTACCATTTTGGGCTCTGCAACGCAAACTGGGTGCTGTATACCTGCTATACCACAGACTCCTTCATGCAGATGCTCCTGAACAACGACGTTACCATTACAGAGCCGGGCATTTCCAGAACGCTGGCATTGTTCCTCTATTACATTCTGCCCCAGTGGATGATCCTCGGTTGCTTCGTCCCCACCTTGCTGCTCCTTTCCGCACAGATCGAAGCCCGCTCCCAGCGTGACCTGGTCAAGCACCGTCAGGAAAGCCTGGACTACATGACCGGTCTCGGCAACCGCACCCTCTACAACAACATGCTGAAGGACTACTATCCCAATGTCAAGCAGATGGCCGTCATCATGTGGGATATCCGTAACCTCCGCAAGATTTCCGACGAGCAGGGTCCCGAAATGGGAGACCGCCTCATCTCTATGATGGCAGATTCCATCAAGCCCTTCCGCAGCGAACACGTTCGCCCGTTCCGCATTGCGGGTAGCAAGTTCGCCATGCTCCTGAAGGGTTACAATCTGGACAACTGCACACGAATCATCGACCAGTGGCGAGTGAACGTGGAGAAACTGAACAGCAATTCTCCCGTGAAGCTTTGCGCCGCCATCGGTTACGCACAGGGCAGCGGGTCAGACAGCGATTTGGCTGTGGCCCAGGCCGAAAAAATGCTTACGGACTACAAATCAGTATCTGACTACTAGTGATAAATAAGACATTAAGTAAAAAAAGATGGCGGTCAAACCGCCATCTTTTTTATTTCGTCCAAGCCAGCTTTCGCTGGCTTTCAAAGACAGGATTACTCCTCGGTTTCCTTCTTGGTGTCTTCGTCCTTAATACAGCGAACAGAGACTGCAGTCGAATGCATGGCATTGCCCACCCAGGAAGAATCCCCATCGTTCATGCCAACCACATAGACTGCACCACGATCCTTCCCTAGAGAATCCGTAAGTACATCGGATGTACGGAAGTAGGTGGATCCACCTTCATCGCCAAAGTAGTACACACCTGCAGGCATAGCGGAGAAACCGAACTGGTCTTCGTCCTTTTCAGTGTTGGGATGAGTATTTACGTCCCAGCCACCACGGGCACGAAGCTTTGCTGAAGCGGTAGACTGGCCGCCCACTTCATCAAACAAGGTCTTCCATTCCTCGCGGGAAGGCACATGCCATCCGTCAGGGCACGACACAGAACGATACATATAGTAGCCACCGTAGACTTCACAGTACCGGTCATCGTCATTGAAGCACTTTGCAGTCACCGAGCTATCCCCCTTGGTTACATAACGCAGGTTTTCAGCAAACCAGGTCTGGTCACCAATGGTGGTAGTGCGATAGGTATAGCCATCACGTTCATCCGTAAAGGAACCGTACTTGTAATCCGGATTGAAGAAACTCAGTTTCCAGGTTCCATCCTCACAAACAAAACCTGCAGTGCGACGGCCACTGTATTCATTTCCGTTCTTCCTGTATTCACCTTCATTTTCCTTAGAACAATCGCCCAAGTCAAATGCGGTGGCCCAGAATTCCTTCACGTATTTTTCGAAATCAGGTACAGTTCCATCGGAGAACTTTTCCACATTCTTTCGTATCTGCTTCAAGTTCAGATACATGGCCGAAATATCCGCCATACGGGCGAAGGCTTCACCCTTTCCAACAGTTCCATCCTTTTCAACGTCCGCGCCCATTTCTGCAAGTAATTCAGAAAGATCCGCATCGCTGTTTCCCACCAAGGTCAAGGTGGACATGGCAAGCAATCGAGCATCTCCATCAGAGGAACCGAAAATATCCAGATCTTCAAAATCCAGCGGAGAATCGACATCGAACATGGACTTGGCAATTTCGTTACGCGCCTGCTTCTTGGCCTCAGCCACAGACATGTCCTTCTCGGTCACCAGGTAAACCACGCGGTCGTATTCCAGCTGGGTCAGCAAGTTGATGTTCACCTGTTCGCGTTTGGACAAGTCCACAATGGCGTTCAAAGTGATCTGACCCTGAGATTTTTCACCCGTCAGTTCGTTATTGAAATAACCGGTACATTCCAAAATTGCATACTGGGACGCCAAGGAAACATTATTCAACTTGAACGAACCATTCTTGTCGGTCTTGCCAATAAATGCCTTACCTGTCTGCACAAGGCCTTCGCCTTCCAGTTCGTGCACAATTACTCTGGAGCCAGCAACAAACGGGCCCTTCTGGGCATTTCCCGTAACCGAAGCCTTGGCAATAGCGTTACCGCCCTCGGTAGCGCCTCCGGCAGTACTATCCTTGTCAGAACAACCCATAAAAAATGCTGCCGCAACAGCGGACAGCATCAAGCTCTTACACATCCTACTTTTCATCAGGGTTTCCCTTGGTGGAAATTTTATGACTGAGGGGGAACAAGTTCATCTGCAAGCAGTAGACTCGTTCCATATCATCAGTTTCGGTAACAACGTCCAGAACTTCGCGACGGAAGTCGATAATCTTCTGCACCAGCTTCTCGTACTGGGCAGCAGTAATACCAATGACCAAGTCAGAGGAATTACGTTCATTCACGGGAACGTTATCAAGAGAATCAATAGCCAACTTGCCCAACTGCTTGTGGAAGCTGCGGAGGGCTACACTAGACAAATCTTTATTGCCAGAAGTCAGAACCTTGTCCGTCTGGGTAAAACTTCCGTCTTCGTTCTTTACCAGCATTCCTGTGGCGGTAAGGAACTTCAGGGCGCGGCCTACTTCGGCAGCGGTAATTTCGGGAAGAACCTGACGGGCTATGTTAGACGTCTTGGCGTTGGCGGGAGCCTTGGGAGCCAGTTCCCTAACCACGGCATTCTGCCAGTTAGAGAAATAATCCAGGGAATCATCCCTCAATACTCGGGCCTTGCAGCTCTTGGAAAGCTTTTCAAGGTTCTTCAAGGACTTGTCCTTATCTGTCACAGTCTTA
The DNA here is from genome assembly GCF_900142535.1 of Fibrobacter sp. UWEL. Classification (NCBI taxonomy): domain Bacteria; kingdom Pseudomonadati; phylum Fibrobacterota; class Fibrobacteria; order Fibrobacterales; family Fibrobacteraceae; genus Fibrobacter; species Fibrobacter sp. UWEL. The sequence goes on along the minus strand of NZ_FRBE01000021.1, from coordinate 26,896 downwards.
GCCTGGTCCAGCAGAACCAATTCCTTAAAATAGGCTGTTTCGGATGGTGTAAGCTTCATCGCCTTTGCCACCTGCTGGATGCCCGCATCGCTTAAGTTTGCCTTGCCCTGGCAAACAAGCTTCAGATACCCCGAAGAAGCAAATCCTGCCAATTCCGAAAAACCACGCCACGTTAGCATTCCACGGCTTTTATGTTCATCATAAAAGTCCTGAATAACGCTTCTGTAATTTTGGTATTCAGCAATGGGCTTCATATCTTTTTCACATCAAACAAAACCAATGTTCCTAAATATAATCCAAATGAATTATCTCATTGTGAGCATTGGTTTCGTCCTCCTATCAAAACAATCGATTGTGCAGCATTCATTAAGGCTCTGCGGGCCCAATCCTTGCATGCCGATGCTAAAAGTTTCAAAAAGAACCGATGTTCATTGTCCAGAGAGTCTGGAATGTGATCTACAGTTCCCATAGGCGTATAGCGAACGAGACTGACGGAATAGTCAAAACCGGACATATTTCCATTACGGCCAAATTCCACGGATATCTGGCGGATGTCATTTTCGCTATTGCGATCGGCGTAAAATTCCGCCACCACACCAGCAAATTCTCCAGACACAAGCTTTGCCGTCCTGTAGATTCGATCGCCACAGCTACCATCTCCTTGATGGCAGCCGCAAGAATGTTCCTCGTGAGAGCCGCAGCCACAACCGTCCTCCTCCAGCCACATTACATCCTTGGCGTCAAAGAGGTTCAGGAATAGACTGACATCGTGGACCAGCAGGTCCAGGGAAACGTCCACATCGCGGCACCGCTCGCTATAGCCGTGTTCCCGACGGAACTCTAGCTTCACGTTCAAGGGTGCGTGTCCCGCATTTTCACCCGCAGCATTTTCACCCGCAGCGCTTCGGCTAGCAGCCACCGCATTTCTTAAATCCACCAGAAGATGCTTCCGGAAGTTCAGGAACAGGGGGTTGTAACATTCCGACTGGGCGACAAACAGCAAGGTGTCGTTCCTTACTGATAAATCCACCAGTTCCATAGCCTGCTCAGCGGTAATAGCCAGAGGCTTTTCCACCAGGACAGGAATCTTCCGTTCCAGCAGGAACTTGGCATACTTGTAGTGAGAAACTGCAGGAGAGGCGACAACCGCAAAATCAACCTTTTCAGGCGACAAATCGGATAATTCCAGCCACTTTTCGGCATCTAGATCCAGAACTTCCACAAAGCGGACTCCACAAGACTCAAAGCGAGCCCTATGGCGTTTGCCCATCGTTCCGTTACCTATAAGAATTGCCTTTTTAGCCTTCGTCATGCAACACCAAAAATATCCTAGCTTGTAATATAGAAATTATTCATTTTTCTCACTTTTTTCATACGATGTACAATTTTTAAGCTATTTTATTCGCATGCAAGCATATCAGAAAGATTCAGATTACGAAGCCAATAAGTTTACCTTAAAGGCCATTCGTTTCTCCTGCATCCTCTTCGGTATTATCTGGATTCTTAATATCCTGGGGATCTTCATTGTCGACGACACCATCATGAACGTCGGCTTCTTTGGCAGCATCCTCATTTGCGCCATTACCTTTGCCGTAGTCAAGTCCATCGGTCTGAGCAACCCCAAGACCAAATACGTGGTCCTGCTGTTCTCCGCCATCAACTACGACTTTATCGGCGTGATGCTCACCTACCACGCCCTATTGATCACGGCGCTGCCACTCCTGCTTTCAGTGCAGTACCGCAACAACAAGATCATCCGCTACGCCTATCTCATTACCGCCATCGGTCATATCGTCAACGTTTACGGCGGCTACTATCTCGGCCTCTGCAACGCCAACATGCTCCTGTTCACGGCACACCCCACGGAATTCTACGCAAAGCAGATTACAGAAGGAATCCTTGCCCCCAACGATCCCGGCATGCCCATTCCTTTAGCCCTATTGGTTTTCTTTGTCGTTCCCCAATGGTTTATCCTCATGGCGTTCCTGCCAGTACTTTTCCATATCAGCAAACAAGTTGAAATCAGAACTCAGAACGAAATCATGGGGAAGCGCCAGTCCGAAACAGACTTTATGACAGGTCTTGGCAACAGCGCACATTACCAGCAAATGCTCAAGGACTACTACCCTGTCATCAAGAATTTGGCAATTATCATCTGGGACATTAACAATATGCGCCTGATCAACGAGCAGCAAGGTCACGAGGTTGGTGACACCCTCATCGCCATGGCCGCCGATTCCATCAAGCCTCTAGAAGCCCCGAATCAAAAGCTTTATCGCGTTGCCGGTGATGAATTCGTCCTGATTATCGAGAATCCCTCCGATGGAGCCATCAACAAGGCACTCCTCAAGTGGAACAGCAAGCTGGATGAACTGAACAGATCCTCCATTACTAAGCTTTCCGCCATGGTGGGTTATTCCCAAGGCAGCGGCAGGGACATCGACTTCCTGGTGAAGGATGCCTACCGCATGATGGCCAACCTGAAGGATACGGCCCGCATGAAAGCTATTCCCAGATAGTTATTCCCCAGATAGCTATATTTTGCGGCATGGATATTAAAAAGACCAACGTCGCTCGAATTCTCGACAAGCAGAAGATTTCCTATGAACTCATCCCCTATGTGGTGGATGAAAACGATCTGGGCGCCCAGCATGTGGCTGATTCCCTGGGTGAAGACATCAATCAGGTTTTCAAGACCATCCTGGTACATGGAGACAAGATTGGCTACCTCATGTGCGTCGTTCCCGGCAATCTGGAAGTAGACCTGAAGGGAGCAGCAAAGGTCAGCGGCAACAAGAAAATTGAAACCGTCCCCCTGAAGGATTTGACTCCCCTGACAGGATATATCCGCGGTGGCTGCAGCCCCCTAGGCCTCAAGAAGAACTTCCCCATCTTCATGCACGAAACCTGCAACGACTTCCCCTACATTTACGTAAGCGCAGGAGAACGAGGTCTGCAGTTGAAGATTGCTCCCGCAGATTTGATCAAGGCATGTCGCGCTACTGTTGGTTGCATCGCCCGCGTGACGCCCACAGCCCCGCAGGACTAATTTCATAGCGCACAAAACCGCAGCAAAGCATAAAAAAGGCCTCTCCCCTAGATCAAAAGGGAGAGGCTTAATCTTTTACAGTGAACTGGCGAGATTACTTCACGATGATGCTACGAACAGCACCACCCTGCTTTACCAGGTAAACACCGGCATTGAACTTAGCCTTGATGGCATCGTTCAGGGACTGGCCGTTCTGAGCTTCGAAAGAGCTGAGGAACTTGCCCTGAGCATCAAATACCAACATGGTCTTGTTGTTCATTGCCATGCCACGAACGCCGTGAATAGCATCGATAATTGCAGAGGAGCTAGATACTGCAACGGGAGCTACAGAAGAACTGGATGCTACAACAGGAGCAACAGAGGAGCTAGATGCAGCGACAGGTGCTACAGAAGAACTAGATGCTGCTGCAGCGCCTTCGATATAGACCTTAGCATAGGGGAAATCGTATTCGCCCTTTGCATTTGCACCGCTATTGCTACCAGCTTCGCCAAGGATCTTGGCTTCGTGCATCTTACCCATCTTCATACCAAGTTCTTCCCACTTCTTAAAGTGAGCGGTAATGTCGATAGTACCGCAGTCACGAGCGCTCTTACGAACGCTGAAGTATTGCTTGAAGTAGGTATTGTCGCCGTCGATGGAGTAGGAGGTACGGTCGCCTTCGTAAACGGTATAAGTTGCACCGTCAATCTGGAAATCACCGTGATTCTTTGCAGAAGAACCCTGAGCAACCCAGCTGCCGGGCATGTACTGGCTACCAGTGTTGTCCACGATGTACCATTCAACCAGGGGTTCGCGGGTCCAGCCGTAAATGCCGATGTAGGAATAGTCAATGCCAGTAAGGCCGCTCTTGACCAGCTTGAAGTCAGCCTTCATGTGACCAAGTTCAGTATGGCTCTTATCGCTGTTGAAAGAAAGGCCGGAACGGCACAGGTAGTCCTTAGCACCAGTCATATTGCACTTGAAAGAACCATCGTCATAGAACGTAGCGGAACCACCGTTACCACCTTCGTTCCAGAGTTCATAGCCAATACCGTTGGAGAAAGAACCCACAGTATTTGTAGACACTTCCTTAGCGGTTCCACTATGAGTGGTGGTAGAGCAGAAATCCTGAGCAAAAGCACTTGCACTCAGAACAAACATGGCGGTCACGCCAACTTTGAGAATAGACTTCATAAACACACTTTCCTTTTTTTGGATTTGTAGTACAAACCAAATTCTCTTCAACACCGACAATCAAAAATAATAACAACCATTGAAAAGAGCGCCAAGAAAATTCAAAAAATGGTCAAAAGCAACCATTTTCAAACATTACAGGTATCCATAAACTTTCCGTTTGCGAATCACAAAGAAAACGGTCAATGCAAGGGCCGCGATTTCTGTGCCCCAGCAGGCGAACCAAATGCCAGTAAGTCCAAATAACAGCGGGAATAACAGAACAAAGCCCGCCTCGAAAACAATGGCGCGACTGGTGGAAATAATCGCAGAGAGAATGCCGTTGTTCAGAGCCGTAAACAGAGACGATCCAAAAACATTAAAGCCAACCAGCAAGAATGTACAGGCGATAACCCTGAATGCATAGACAGTCATTTCACACAATTCTGCATCGTAACCCAGGAACAGTTTCGTCAATGGAACCGCAGTCAACTGGGCAACTGCAAGAATCAAAACTCCGGAACTTCCGAGAATAACGAGGCAACGCTTGAACAAGTTCTTCAATTCATCAATGTTATGGGCGCCATAGTGGTAAGAAATCACTGGTGCCATGCCGTTGCAAAAGCCGAAGAACATGGCAAAGAAAATGAAGGTCACGTACATGATGACGCTGTAAGCAGCCACCCCGTTTTCCCCAGCGAAACGCAGGAGCTGGAAGTTGTACAGCATAGACACGATGGACGACGAAATACAGGAAAGCAGTTCCGAGGAACCGTTGAAGCAGGCCTTCACAAGTGCGTAAGGTTTCCAGCAGGCCCTGCCCAGGCGCAAGGTACTAGCATTTGGCCGCAGGAAATAAACCAGCGGGATGACGCCTCCGATAACAAAGCCAATGTCTGTAGCAAGGGCCGCACCGAACAAATCCATCTTCAGCATTCCGATAAAGAGCCAGTCCAGAATCATGTTGGTAACGCCTGCGCCCACCGTCACGTAAAAGCCCAGCTGGGGCTTACCCGCCGTAATAAACAAGGACTGGAACAGCATCTGCATCATGAACATAGGGAGACCCACCAGGCATACCTTGCCATAGAAAACGCTATTTGCAAGAAGGTCGCCCTGGGCGCCCAACAATTTCATGAGGGGCTCCAACAGATACCAGGTCGCTCCCAAAAGCACAAAGCCCAAGGCGATGACCACATACACAATCATGGAGAAATATTCGTTGGCGCGGTTGAGGCGACCGCGACCTTGCGCCGCAGCAATCAAGGCGCTTCCACCAGCACCGAACATCATACCCAGCGATGCAAGCATCATTATTACGGGCCAGGCCATATTTACCGCAGCCAGAGCAAGCTTACCCGCATAATTAGATACAAAGTAACCGTCCACCACGCTATAGACGGAGGTAAACACCATCATGGCGATGGAGGGCAGCGTAAACCGCAAAATCCTAGAATAATCGAAATGATCCGAAAGTTGAATTTGCATCAAAAATACCAATCGCTAAAGCGCGAACGACTAAAGAGCAACCTGATCCAGAATTGTCCCCACATAAGTCTGGTAAGGAATACCAAGTTCCGCAGCTTTTTTCTTGATGGCTTCTACAGTCTTGATTTTCAAGCGGAAGGAATAAACTTTCTTCTGCTGCTTTTCGTATTCCTTGATTGCCTTGCGGGCGCGTTCCAAAGCCTGGTCTACGGACTCGCCAGGTTCGCCAGCAGGGACCATGATACCTTCGCCTACACCAACCTCATTTTCTATTTCTTCCAACTCTTCCTTAGTATGCCAATCCTCTACCAAGGTAAAATCGTCATTGATTTTTCTAATCACCTTCAATTTCCGACGCATGCGCTCTCCTTACTGTCACCATAGTATACAAGTCTTTTTCAGTAACCACCGTCCACCATTTGCCATCAACAAAACCCGTTATCAAATAACGGTCTTTTCGTTGAGGCGATAGTTTCAACCAGTATCGTCCTTTCACCAGCTTTCCCAGCATTTCTGCGGTAAAGCCCCTTTTCTTCATTTGATCAGCAGCATGGTCCGTAATATTCACACGAACCTCTGCACTGAAATTAATATACAAATTATATTACACTTTGTAAATACAATCATCACAACCTAGTCCTCGTAGATTTCAACTTTTTTCTCTAATTCAATTGCCTTCGCGCAAATAGGCCCAAGAATTTCATCGGCCTGACCAAGCCAATAAGCATGCCAATCCGTAATTTTCGCCACGACGTGATTCGCCCAAGCCATTCCAGGAACAGTCCATTTCTTACAGTCGTTTCGAGAAATCACCAAAAGACGACCATCTACAAAAGCCCTATAGCAAACATCTTGATATTGCATCGGGAATCTGCACCCCCTAATCCAGATTGCAGAACCTCCATAGGCAAGAACCCAATACATAATTTTACAAGCGTCACCATTTTCAAACGCACCAATTACACAGTGCCCCTTCTCACCATGCTCTTTCGCCCACGCCTCAAGTACATCATCCTGAGGCATATTCCTCGACTTCGATGCAAACACCCCTATTCGCACACTTTTAGAATCCCAAAGTTTCGAATTTCCTTCCTGCTTTACGCCAATCAGTTTTATCTTTTTCATATTCATCCTTTTTTTGCATAAAAAAAAGACCACCCTCCCGCTATTCACGGGCGAAGTGATCTAATAAACTATGTTGCACTCTTGATGCGCAGGAAATATACAAAACTTTACCATGAAAACATTCAGCATGAGTTTAAATTTTGAATTATGCAACCAATAGTTGCATCAAGGATTCTTATGAGCCTAAATAAAGTTACGCTATGCTTTTTCATTGCGATTGTAAGCGCAAGTTTTTTTGCATGTTCCTCCGACAACAACAGCACATGTGCAGAACCTGAAATCAGTTCTTCCTCCATCGCAGCCATCCCGGCATCCTCCTCTTCCGACGTCATCCCCGACTCCGATCGGGGATCTAGCAGTTCTGTCGCAGTTCCATCTAGCAGCTCCATCACCGAGATTCCTTCTAGCAGTTCCGTGACGGGAATTTCAAGCAGTTCATCCGCAGACCCTAACATCCTCTGGTCCGACGAATTTGATGGCACCGCCTTAAATACGGAATACTGGACTTACGAAACGGGCGCCACGGGCTGGGGCAATAACGAACTTCAATATTACACCGACCGCACGGACAACGCCTACGTAGCCGACGGCTACCTTCACATTCGCGCAAAGAACGAACTTTTCGAACGAGCCCCCTACACTTCCGCCCGCCTCATTACCAAGGGCAAGTATAGTTTTACCTACGGCACCGTAGAAGCACGCATCGCCCTCCCCGCAGGCAAGGGAATCTGGCCCGCCTTCTGGATGCTGGGCGAAAACATTGATGAAGTCAACTGGCCCACCTGCGGCGAAATCGACATCATTGAAGCGGTGAACGATGAACATGTAGTTTACGGCACCCACCACTGGGCACACGAGGGCCAGCATGCGGATTACGGTAACAGCACTAAGGATTACTACGGCACCAGCAAGCAGCTAGACATTACCGAATTCCATAACTACAAGATGGTCTGGGACAAGAATGTCATCGCCATGTACGTGGACGACTTTAAATACCAAGAAATTGACATCAAGGACGCAAGCGGTGACATGGGGACGTTCCATAAGCCCTTTTTCTTCATACTGAACGTAGCTGTAGGCGGAACCTGGCCAGGATTTGATATTGACGACGCCCAGTTCCCCGCCGAAATGTTAGTAGATTACATCAGAGTTTACAAGTAACATAATTACAAATAAGCTTGCTGTTACTATATTCTTCTCTGGATTTAGTTTTGGAGAAGAACAAATGAAAAATAAAATCATTTGCGGTGCAGCCGCATTGCTATTACCCACCATCGCTTTAGCAGACCCTCCCAAGATCTCCACTAGGCTTCCCCAGCAAGATCCTACCACCAAGTGCTACCAGATTAGCAACATAGGTGAACTCTACGGTTTTGCCGCCCTAGTCGAAGAAGGCATCGATGGAGCCGAAAAAGACCCCACCGCCTGCGGTGTATTGACCAAGGACATCGTAGTCAATAAAAACCTCCTCACCGCATCCGGCGACGTCAACGAAGAAAACGACTTCATCTCCTGGATTCCCATCCATAATTTCAAAGGATCCTTCCACGGTGCAGGCCACACCATCAGCGGCCTTTACCTGAACGGGAACGAGTATCAAAAAGCAGGCCTTTTCGCCAATATTTACGGCAACGTGGTCATTGACTCCCTGGGCATCGTCGACTCCTACTTCAACAACACCAACGTAGGTGGCACTACAGGAAGTTTTGTAGGCCTTATGGAAGAACACTCTTCCCTGTCCATGAACGAATGTTACAACGAAGCAAGCATCAATAGTAAAGCAGCTGCAGCCGGTCTCGTGGGAGAAGCTTACGAATATACCAACATCAACATGAACGGATCCCACAATTCCGGAAACATCATTTCAACTTCAGCTGGCGGCCTTGTAGGACACACCCAGGGAAACCTCCGCGTTACCAACAGCTATAACACCGGAAATGTATACGTTACCACAGGTTATGTAGGCGGTATCGCAAGCTATGTCTATGACAACGCATACATCGCCAATTCCTACAACACAGGCGATATCACCTCCCAGAAGGGTGACGCAGCCTGCATTGTCGGTTACATCAAGAAATTTGCCCATCTGATTAACGTCTACAGCAGCGGAAACCTTTCTGCACCCAATCAACACGGCGCCGCCAAAAGCTTTTTTAACGGTTTCAATGTCTCTGTCGAAATCGTAAACGCATTCAGCGCCCATGTCTGCCCCGCAAGCGAAATCGATTGCGACAAGCCTAACGCCACTCCGGAAGAAATCGCCGACGGCACCATCTACAAGAAGTTTATCAGTTCCAATTACGAAGGCGTAGACGCTTCCGTCTGGAAGCAGGGCGAATCCGACACGCACCCCACACTGAGCAAGGGAACTGCCGCAAGCCTCACCCTGGACACCAAGGGCGGCGAGCTGGGCTATATCTTGAACTACTACGTTCCGGGAATCACATCTCCCCTTCCCTCCGCCACACGTAAAGGTTACATCTTTACGGGCTGGAGCGAAAGCGAAGATGCTTCTGCAGCAAAGTTCACTACCCTTGATCACAAGGCTACTGGCGCCAAGATTCTTTACGCCAACTGGATGGAACAGAAGGCTCCCGCAGTGAAGAACGATTGCTACCAGATTGGTACCGTTCCTGAACTTTATGCATTCGCCACCATCGTAAACGAAGGCCTGGGCGACATTGAAAGAAACATGTCCGCCTGCGGTGAACTGACCGACGACATCGTGATCAACAAGAACATTCTGGATAGCGCCAACCAGCTCATTGGCGACGGCTCCAATCTGGTAGCCTGGAACCCCATCGGCGACGCACGCCTCATTAGCGGCGTGGACTCCGTCATGTACAGCGGAACCTTCAATGGTCACGGCCACACCGTTAGCGGTATTTACGTTAACAGAACCGCTCTTGAAGACGCAGGCCTCTTCGGCTGGGTTCGTAACGGATCCATCGATTCCGTAAACGTTCGCGACTCCTACCTGCGCGCCTTTGAATATGGCGGCGGCATCGCCTCCCGCGCCGAAGGAACCTCCCGCATTTCCAACTCATCCTTCATTGGTGAAATTGACGTGGGCTACCACGCCGGTGGCATCGTAGGCACCGCAGGAAAGTTCGATCCCGAAGACGAAGGCATCACCATCGCTAATGTTTACGCCAAGGGAAATATCAAGGGCGATTCCTATACGGGCGGAATCGTTGGTGTTGGCCTTGATACAAAGATCATCAACGCCTACGTCATTGCCGACATCAAATCCTCGGAAAAAACAGGCGCATACTTCGGCTATTCTCGATATAGCGAAACCAAGAATGTTTTCCAGGCCTCCCTCTGCCTGACTGGCTCAGAATCCGAATGTGAAGACTTAAAAACTTCCTGGAAAGAATTTGAGGACGGCACCGTCGCCCAGCTCCTTCACGACTTCAAGGACGAAGAAAACAGCGTTGACGGATCCATCTGGGGACAAGCCCTCAAGAAGGACCCCTCCCCTGTATTCATCGGCGAAATTATGGAAGCACCTCTGGCCATCACCAAGAAGATCCTTCCCTCTATAAATCCCAGCAGGATTCATGTGCTAGATTTGAAAGGACGTCGTGTAAACAAGGCCGCAAATGTAGGCCGTTACTTCACCAAATTCGGCAAGTAAATACGCAGTCATTTAAGCGAAAAACGCTAAAATCGTAAAAATACCACAAACGGGCCTAGTTTGTGGTATTTTTTTGAGAACATTTTACACATTATTTTGCTTTATTTATTGAGGGAAAGAGATTTTTTATCTATATTCATTTTGAGAAACATTTTGAGAACATTCAAAATTTAATTCTCAAGAGGTGTTTATGGATAATTTGGCTATCAAACTGACTATTTTCGCATCTGCAATTTGCGTTTCCGCATTTGCAGCAAACAAGAATCTCACTCCGAAAGACGATTTCGTCACCGCCATGACAAACGCAACGGCAGGCGACACACTGTTCTTTGAAGCAGGAACTTACAAGGTTCCCTACACCCAAGGCGCCAAGAATACAATCGTCCTGAAAAAGTCAGGCACCGCCGACAAGCCCATCGTGTTTTACGCCCAAGGCCACGCCAAGGCCATCATCGACTTTCAGTTCCCCGAACTGACTTACGTTCAGGACTCTTACGGATTGAGCATGACCGGCAGCTACTACGAACTCCACGGAATCGGAATCACTCGCGCTGGTTACCAGGGGGCCTATGTCACCGGATCCTATAATTCCTTCATCAACTGCGCTTTTTTTGAAAACCGCAACTCCGGTCTCGAAATCAACAAGGGTGGCAACCACACTCTGGTCGAGAACGTTGACTCTTACCGCAATTACGACCCCAAGAAAAAGGGCGGCATGGCAGACGGATTCGCCAGCAAGCAGACTCAAGGCGCCGGAAACGTTTTCCGCGGATGTCGCGCCTGGGAAAATTCTGACGACGGTTTTGACTTTTTCGACTCTCCGGATAGCGTCATGGTTTACGATTCCTGGACCTTCCGCAATGGAATTAATGTATTCGGATATCCCGATTCCCTTTGGGACGTAAACGGCAACGGCTTCAAGATGGGCGGAAACAGCAAGCAGGCAAACCATCGTTGCACCCGCTGCATTGCCTTCGACAATCTTGCGAAAGGCTTTGACCAGAATAATAATTCCGGCGGCATCACCGTGGAACAGAGCATCGGATACCGCAACGGAATCAACTACGGCATGGGCGGCAAGCTAAACGCAGGCCAGCAGCACCATTTACGTAACAACGTTTCCTACAAGGGAAAATCGGCAGACTCCTTTACCAGCGGGAGCGAACAGACGACCAACGCTTGGGACCTTTCCATTTCTGTGGCCAACTCCGACTTTTTGAGTCTAGATACCAGCCTTGCCCGCGGCCGCGACGCCCAGGGCAACCTCAGCACAGGCAATCTCTTTAAGCTAGCTAGCAGCAGTAAGCTTATCGATAAGGGAACAAACATCGGATACGAATACTCCGGCAAGGCCCCTGATTTGGGACCTTACGAATACGCCGCAACCGCGCAGTCCTCTAGCAGCAGCGCGAAGTCAAGTTCGTCGAGTAGCGTCGCCTCATCCAGCAGTCAAGTGACGGAAATTTCTTCTAGCAGCGAAGTCGTGGAGTCATCTTCCAGCTGTGAAGCGACCCTCCGGATCAATCGTCCGGAAACCGCTCGTATCAACCTCCGCGGGAAGCAGCATTTCAATGCTCTAGGTAAAAAAGTGAAGGGAGCAGAACGTTACCGCATCACCTTCACGAATTAGCTTCTAGGCGATTTATTCGCCAACTGTTCTAAGAAATCGCAATCTTAATATGGTCCACGGTTTCCTTGTACAAGTCCATGCACTGACGATGATTCTTTTCCACAAAGTCAAAGTCATTATCCTTGCAGGCAAATTCAAGGGCCTTGGCCATTTCCGACAGAATTTTAGCGCCAATGGTCAATGAAGTACTCTTGAGGGCATGTACCGCAACGCGATAGTTTGCGTAATCCTTTGCCTCAAAGAGTTTTTCTATTTCATCCAGGTGATTACAGCCGGAATATTCCTCAAGCATTTCGCGATAGAAGGCTTCGTCATTCATGCAATAGCCCATGCCCACAGCCGCATCCAGGAACTTCAACTTTTCCATCAAGGGTACGTTGGGATTTTCGGCAAGAAGTGGCTTCGGGGCATCCAGAGCGGCAACCTTTTCTTCGCTATACGGAAGAACGAGATCAGCGGGCAAATACTTCTTCAGCACGCTCAACAGCTGGCCTTCGCGAATAGGCTTCGTCACGTAATCGCTAAAGCCTTCCTTCAGGTACATTTCCTTCGCGCCCATCACGGCGTTGGCGGTAAGCATGATGACAGGAATCTTCCCATCAGCATACTGAGGCATTTCCCGCAACTTATGGAACGTTTCCACACCATCCATTTCGGGCATCATGTGGTCCAGCAGGATTAAATCATAAGTTCTATCCCGAGCTAAATCTAGCGCAACACGGCCAGACATGGCAGAATCAACCTGCGCCTTCGTCACCTTCAGCAACCCTCTGGCCACCTTCAAGTTCATATCCACATCGTCTACCACAAGAATTTTTGCATCGGGAGCGAGGAACTTCAGGTCAACTTCTTCGCCAAGAGCCACATAGGACTTATAGCGATCTTCAAACTTTCCAATCGGCTCATGCAACAACACCGTCTGTAGAACCGTAAATTCAAACGTAGAGCCTTCGCCATAAACGCTATCGACCTTAAGTTCGCCGCCCATCATATCCACAAGGGTTTTCACCAGATTGAGGCCAAGGCCAGAGCCCTCAATGTTTCTATTGCGGTTTTCGTCTAGACGCTGGAAGGTGTTAAACAGTTTCTTGAAATCTTCTTCCTTGATGCCAATGCCCGTATCAGTAACCTTCACACAAATTTCAACAGAGGCCGACGGAGATTTTTTGGATACTGAAAGTTCCTTGTAGCCGACCTCAAAGGTTATCTTTCCCTTTTCCGTATACTTAATGGCATTAGAGAGCAGATTATTCATGATCTGGCGCAAACGAACTTCATCCCCAAACAGTACAGAAGGAATGTTCGGATCCACCTTTATTTCAAAATCCAAGCTCTTGGCTTTCGCTCTGGGGCTTGCAATGCTGTAGCAATCATTCAGCACCGAGAACAATTCATAGCGCGCATTCACCAACTGCATCTTTCCAGATTCAATCTTGGAAATATCCAGGATGTCGTTTACCAAGGCCAGCAAGGCATGGCTTGCACTTTGAATATTTTGGGAATACTCACGAATATTGGGATCACCGCATTCACGCATCAAAATAGTGTTCATGCCGATAATGCCATTGATCGGAGTTCTGATTTCGTGGCTCATGTTGGCAAGGAAAGTGCTCTTGGCGCGGCTGGAATTCAGAGCCCTCACGCGATTACGATAGCTGGAGGTACTGAATACAAATAGAATAACGAAGATGATTAACGAAATAAAGATATTCCGTTTCATGGTAGCATGGACAGCTTCGTAGAATTTTTCCTCGTCCACCACCATGGCCACATACCAATTTTCGTTGGAAATAGAGCTGAATACAATTCTCTTTTCGCCTGTAGATGAGACAAACTCAAAAACCTGTTCATGGGCAAGCAACAATTGGCGAACCAAATTTTCATTATCCGTTCCGCTGTATTCAGGAGACAGATAGTTCTTCATCAGCTGCGTTGAATCCGAGTGAGCCACAACGGAGCCGTCCGGATCCACAACCAGAACAAAGTCAAGACCATCCGTAGTTTTTGAAGACACGTAGGTCTCCAACTCATCCATGAACATGTCAATGGCAATGACGCTATGCTTATCCGAAAGTCGCTGGCTCAAGGAAAGAACCAAGCGTCCCGTCTGAGAATCCAGATAAGGAGCACCCACGGCAACTTCGCCTCGAGCCCTAAATGCGTCCTGGAACCAAGGACGTTTCGTAGGTTCGTAGTCCGAATCAGGAACCCAGCCCACGCCATCAATGTAGGTTTCATTGATATAGCCATACAGGCCGGTAAAGGACGTATCGATATTCGCCTTGTACTTTTCCGATTGATACCTGATCAAGGATTCCAGTTCCTTGACCGAAGACTTGCGATCCATGAGGTATTCTACGTTCTGGGTGGTAGTCTCCAGAGTGCGCCTTGCATTTACCACATAATTATTCAATCGCTCTGCCGTTTCCGCAACAGATTTATTTCCAATCTTAAGCAAGTCTTCCTTCGCCATATTGCTAAAAGACTGGAAAGTAATGGTCAAGATAAAGACCAACGCCAGAAATGTTAGAATCAAGGTGACTACATAAACCAAGAACATTCTCGTTCTTGCATTCTTAGCACTAAAATCCTGCTTCATAAAACTAAGTTCTCCAGCCCTTCCAAGGCATCCTGTTCCACCAAACAGACCAAATGTAACAAAGTAATAATTACACCCAGCACGCGGTGAACGTTACGAGAGGAGAAAAAAGAGTCCAAAAATCAGCCTTCAAGGCTAATCAGATAAAGCGGACAAGAGGAATTAAGTACATGGTGATAAAATAAATAATTTGGGTCATGGGATACACACCATTCCCATGACACAAACCATAACATTTTCATCAAAAATGACGGAAAACAGTCCTATCATGTCTAAAGGAGTTGACTTTTGAACAATTTTAAATTACATTGTAATCACAACGTACCGCATAAGAGGTTTATTTTGGCAAATGCAGTTCTACAGATCCGTACTGACGCCGATGTCAAGGCGAAGTGCGACGAACTGTTCAAGGACTTGGGCATTACCATTTCCGATGCGGTAAACATGTTCCTGCGCCAGTGCCTGATCCACGAAGGTTTGCCCATGGAAATCAAGCGCCAGCGCCCCAACACAGCAACACCGCAAGCACTCGCCGAAGCAAAGCAGTTGGAGCAAGACCCAAACAAAAAAGTCTACTCCAATTTCCAGGAACTGCTCAGCGAGGTGCAATCAGATGCGTAACATCGTCGCTACGAACCAGTTCAAAAAAGACTTAAAGCTCGCCATCAAACGCCACATGGATATTAACCTGCTAAACCAGGTCAGAACAGGTTCCCATTCGGACTTATTCAAGAAGTAGGTGTAGCCACGTTTTTGTCATTTTATGTCCTAGTTCTGAAATTATATTTAATCAGGACGAGGTTGCAACATGTTTCAAGCATTCATCATATTGCTATGCACACTAATTTCCCTTTCCTTTGGAAGAGGAGATAATTCTGCCGCAGTGCACGTAAATTACGGAGCTATCGACGCCGAAGTTTCCGGTACAGTAAATGTCAACGAAAAAAGCTTTGGTGAAAAAATTGGCGACCAGCTAGAAGAACGCGTTAGATACTACGAAGAACGTTTTGGTACCGACAAAGCCTGGAGTATGGCGTTAAAGGAAATTGCGCAACAAGCAAAGATTTCTCCCATACAGGCTTACACCGCTTATTACCATGACCGGTGTCAAGAAAACCGACTGACCCCAACAGAAATCAAAGCAAAAGCGCAAAAAATAATCAACGGAAAGACAATCAAAAACGACCCATTTGATATCTTCTTTGAGCCTTCCATAAAAGTCACAAAGGACAATTCCATCGCAATTTCCATCAGGACCAACATGCCGGAAGAGATGTACCTTCATCTGGAACTTTTGAACGAAAAGGAAAATATTTCCTTCTGATTATTCCGGAATACTTTGAGCCATCAGTCCGGTGTCAGAGAGCCAGTGTTCCGGAGAAAGAGAGCCATAGCTATTAGCAAGGAAAGCTTATGGCAGGATAAAACTAGATGTTGGTCATTCAAAGCATTGCGTGTGCCTTTAAACTGATTGTAGGCAGGCGGCTCGCGCGAATAGGCTTATAAAATCCCGCGCGGTCCCAACATACTGTATTTGACCAAACAAATGAGCTATAAACAGGTGGCTCCACAGGTCCGGAATGATGGCTCCCATTTTTCCGGACTGGCGGCTCCGCCGCTCCGGAATAATCACCTTCAAAGCAGAATCAGTCTATGTACGTAACGGAGAACTGAAGATGGAGATTTCGGCACCATCCATAAAAAAGGGTCAGTATTTTCTAAATATTTCCGATGACTCCCCCGCGTGTTTCTACTACCAATATGGTTTTGAGAATTCCCAACAAAAAGATCTCTGCGGCAAGTACACCTTTGACAACAAATTCACATGCAGAAAGAATCTTCATGCAAAGAAAATCAAGTCCATAAATATCACCAAGGAGCTAACCAGCCCTATAAATGAATTTCAGATTTCAAAAAACGACAAGAAAAAAGTTTTACAGCAAATGCCAGACATTATCGACAGTCGCGACAATCAAGCCTACAAAGCCGTAAAAATCGGCAAGCACACTTGGATGGCCCAAAATTTAAATTACCCCACAGCAAACAGCCTATGTTACGACAATAGCGAAGCAAATTGCAAGAAATACGGCAGGCTTTACGACCATGAAGAAGCCTTAACAGTATGCCCAGCAGGGACACACTTACCCTCTATGGACGAATTCAACGACCTTTACGAAACCGTTCATGGGAAAGATACCAAAAAAGGAATCATTGACGACAAGTCATGGAAATATACAAAGGGAAGCAACGAATACGGATTTAGCGCAAAACCCGCAGGAAGTGGCTCAAAAACGAAAAGGACCGGACTTGATGCTTTATTGAAAAAAGACAAATATGATTTCGACTTCCGAGATCTCGGGGAATCGACATTCTTCTGGAGCAAAGACAAAGCCCGCAACGGCCATGATGTTCAATGCATGTACTTGGGAAGTTCGCCTTATCGGGAATACGACCACATTTCATTAGATCGTTGCGACACAGACCGCAATCGTTCGGTACGCTGCGTAAAAGATTAGGAGGAATTATGTATTTACACGCATCTGCAATATTTTTTGCGATTTCCGCCTACCTCTTTTACATTCCCCTTTTTCTCTATTGTGTCTCCATCACGGATTATCCAATACCCGTAACTATTATCGGAATCTTCATAGGATGGCTAATATACAAGTGCTCATGCGCAATAAACATTTGGAACGACGTTTCAAACGCAACGCAAACAACAAGTTCGTCACACGAGACCATGAAACTCGGAAAAGCCGTTAGACTTGCTTTTAAGCATAGAGCTATTTGGAGCGGATTCAAGGCAACTACTGGCGAAATCTGCGTCCAAATTGAAGTTCAAGTTGACGAAAAATTTATGAATTATCTTGCAGAAACCGTGGTAACCAGAAAGAACCATCCTGCATTTAGACCCAATCGAACTCGTAACGAGCTAAAGCCCAAAAGCAAATTATCAATTCAACACTTTTACAACCTTCAACAAAAAAGTGACAAGGTGTACTTTAAAATGCAGCTAATACCCCATGCACGAGCCCACTCCATAGGATATTGGAGCTATTCTCACGGCTTTGATTACGGCTACATTGGACTGGTTAATGATTCGACAAAAATCAACGATCTTCTTACTTGGGAAGATATTTTAAACTACATCTACCCGCAGTAAAAAATCACTGCCAGATTTTGGATATTTTTTCTGCGTCAGGCAGTTCTTTTGATTTTGTATTTAAAACGTCGGCAATACTAACATCAGTCACATCGTTATCCCGACGCCATTCCTCAAGCGCTTCAAGAAATGGTTTCTGTTTATCGGTCTTTTTCATAATCCCTCCTTCGCCAAAATTTCTAGGAATTCTCTAGGCGTTACAACGAACGGGACTCCTGGAAAATGCTTGGTATTACCGGTCACTAGTGACGCATCTTTATCTCTACAGGCTAGTGCCACATCATAGAATACAACATCCTTCGGATCAGGAAGTTCTACGCCGCTTTCAGGAGCATCTACATTGATGCTCAATCTTTGAATGCTATCCAAAGTCCGATTAATCGCAATCTCATCAAGATGGAACTTTGGTCTAGAAAGGACTTCTTTATATTCCGCAAGAATAGCATCATTAACAAGCAATTGCACTTTCCCAGCAAAAAGTTCGTGCATTACCAACATCACAGGAGACAAAGGATTTTTCGTCAACAAAGACGACACAATCACATTGGTATCTACAACGGCATAAACCACAACTAACCCCTAAACAACTACTTTCCAGCACGATATGCTGCGATTTCCGCTTCGATTTCTTCTTCGCTCATACCTGCAGCAGGTCCCTGCTGAGCTTGATTGCGTAATTCCATAAAAGCGTCCCACCCCCTATTCGCACAATATGTCGCGCGAGGTTCACGAACCTCAAAGGGGATTGCTTTTTCCGCCACGGCACGCTTTAGGAAAACGCGAATGGCAGTGGGAAGATCCATTCCCATCTTGTCAAAAAGATCGGCAGCCTCGTTCTTGAGGTCTTCATCCATTCGAATTTGCAATACTGTCGTCGCCATAGTACACCTCACTTATTTTACAACACAAATATAATACAAACCATTACACAAAGCAAGGTTTACACTCCCCTTGTAATCAGGGAATCTCTTTCGGAGCAACTCAATAAACTATGTCGTCAATCATATTCCCGGCAGACCTTATCAATTTTCTTCAGAACGCGTTCCACCTTCTTGGAGTTTTCCTTTGAAGAATTCTTATAGATGTCTTCAAAAACTTGGTAGGTCGCTTTCGTAATCACATCATCAAGAGTAAAGTGGTCCGGAATCAAGTACGAAAGGAATTTTTCATAGGGCAGACCAAAGGAAACATCAATCAACCTGTTGTCATGATAAATGTAATCCCAGGAGGAGTAGGTGGTATCCAGGACTAGCTTCGAGCCTTCAACATGACCCACTAGAAAATCTTCCTTGAACATTCTGTCCGGAGAGAAACACTTCCCTTGTTTTTTCGCAGTTATCGTATAGAATGGTTTCCCAAATTTTTGATCATACATCCAGAACGGATCATTTACCGCCTTGGATTCTTTAGCACACATGAAGTCATCGCAATTATCACGTCGTTTAAACACATATCTTGGTGCAAAGTTTATTTCACAAAAACCATTATGCTGAACAGACTTCCAAACGGTTCCAAGAGCAACGTAATCCCTTTTTAGCGAATCAATCCTTATTGCTGTTCTAGCTTTTAACGCATTTTCAAATTGTTCAATCTGCTTCGGAGATTTCTTAAGATCCTTAAGATATTCACGGAATGTCGCAACAGACACGTCAATAAGGGAATCATTATTCATCCAGCTTTCATAGGGTGTATTCCGCATAAACATGAAGGATGTTTCTGAGAAATCCAGACTATCCGGATGACGAGTGCGAATATCATGGCGGTTGTCGCAGAAATACATGTACTGCCAGAAATTTTCATTATGAGGACCGAGTCTTAACAACGGCTCGTATTCATTTTCAGAAAGAATAGTTTCTCTAGCATTTTCATAAAAAGTGCGCACAAAACTACTGTCCTTGCCATACAAACCATAAAAATAAGACAACCCGTACAAAGATTTACGAGACCATTTCATTTCAAGTTCGTCACCAATCCTAAATTTCTTCATCGAATCTTTAAAGAGGTAAATTATCTTGAAGCAAACAAAATCACCGTCAGGACGTTTCTCAAGTCGGGCCACAGTCAAAGCTTCAAAATCATACCTAGGGTTTTCTATTTCATGACTTTTATTACAGTCCGAGGAGTCGGGATGCAATATACATCCCCAATCATCATGCATAGCACAATACGCACACGTAGCGAGTCCCAATAAAGACAGAGTCAAAAAACATTTTATTCTTGCAAATAAAGTCATTTATAATAATCCTTTGAATAAATATAACCTTTCTTTTTATACCCTTGATCCATCAGTGCACGTTCTAGATAGTATTCATTTTCTTTCTGAGTTTCAAAAAACGATCTTAAATCACTTGCAGGAAGATTCAACAATCGTTCCATTAAAAACTGCATCTGATGAGCATCTACTTCAGTCAATATATTCTTCTCTACAAGTTTCGAAGACCAAGCAGTCTGTGTTTTTTGCCAAATATGCCTTAATTCATGCAAGAAAAGAGTCCTCAGCATCTTTGAATATGACAAAATTTCAGGACCGTTGCCAACAATCTTTCCCAAATTCATATTGATCATCGGACGCTCCAAATCAAAATTTACACCACCACGCACATTATTTTGCGGTCCATATCCATCTGCAATTCTATAAACTCTAATATCAAACGGATAATCTGCAATGTCAGAAATCCAAGAGGCATCTTCTCCATTGCGATGAAGAACATCATACATATCATGCAAAACAACCCCTTTTTCCAAATCGCTCAATCTTCTGGAACTGATCGGTTTATTAGATTGATTCACTTCTTGGACAGTTTCAGTCAGCAGTTCAAAATATCTCTGTCGAGCTTTCCAATTCGCAAGTTGGTTCAAAATATTATTACCAAAAACACCAAATGGGTTAACCTTGCCAGCAAGATAATCTTGATACAAAGAAAAAACTTTGCTTGGAGATGCTTTAGGCCCTGCATAATGAGAACTTTTAGACAATTTATTCGCCATATCAAAAACAGATTGAAGCCTTAGCGACGGACTAATATCAAATGGATTTTTCTTATTGAACAGATAATCGGAAGTCATTCCCGCAAGCATCATATCAGTTGAGATTTTTGGATCATACTTTTGAGCCAAATCAAATCTATAACCGAATTCATCATTGATATCAGAAAGAGTTTCAAGAAGATTCGGAGGCAAAGGGAGTTCTTTATCCAAAGCTATAGATTCTTCCACAGGAAAGACGGTAAATGGTCGTAACCGATCATCATGAAACGCAACATAACGAGATGCCCATTTCGTGGAAGGAATTAGCGTATAAGGGGATTGGAAATCTTCGAAAGGCATTTGATGCTCCTTATGAAATGTTTAACGACTTCAATTCTACTAAACATTTCATGACATTTGTTGTCTTTCAAAGAAAGAATTAATTTATGTGTAATTTACATACAAATTCTTTAATTATAAGGTATATACTATATATACTTTAGTATATATAGTTATACATTATATTAAAGCCCCCCTGAAACCGAATTGTAACATTTTTTTAACATCCTCCTTTTTGGCTCATTGCGTTAGGCCTGCAACCATTTAGAACTTTAGTTCTTAGTGGGCCATGGTCCCCTTTAGGGGAGATGGAAGTGGCAAAGCCATTCGGACTCGCGAAGCGAGGCTGAACGGACGGCGAATTTCATGAGTCGATAACGCGACAGCCCGGCTGCGGGCGTATGCCGCGGCAACGCCTAAAATCGAAAAAAACTGTCCCCAGCCCTATTTTCTCTCGTCTCTCGCCTCTCGTCTCTCGTCTAATTCCTATCTTTGCCCGCACCGTCAGATGTCGTATTTCTGCGGAACCGGGCAAGAACTGCCCAAAAAAGGAAATTATTATGTCTCAAATCAACCTCACCATGCCCGATGGCAGCGTACGTACCGTTGAATCTGGCACCACCGGCCTCGAAGTAGCAAAGAGCATTTCTGAAGGCCTCGCACGCAAGGCTCTCGGCGTGAAGCTGGGCGACAAGGTCCTGGACCTCTCCCGCCCCCTGACCGAAGACGGCGCTTTCAAGATCATCACGACCAACAATGACGATCCGGATTGCTTGATGCTGTTGCGCCACTCCTGCAGCCACGTGATGGCAGAAGCTATCTGCGACCTCTTCCCGGGCACCAAGCTGGCTTACGGTCCCGCAGTTGAAAAGGGTTTCTACTACGATTTGATGACACCGACCCCGCTTCAGCAGTCTGATTTCGAAAAGATCGAAAAGCGCATGAAGGAAATCATCAAGGAAGACCGCCCGTTCACTCGCGTGGTTGTTTCCGGTGAAGAAGGCCTGAAGCGCACCGCTGGCGACAAGTACAAGACCGACAACGCTGAACGCGCTCTGGCTCGCGAAGGCGCTGACGGCACCCTGAGTTTCTATGCAAACGGCGAACCGGGCAAGAACTGGGAAGACCTCTGTGCAGGTCCTCACGTTCCGAGCACTGGCAAGCTGAAGTCCTTCAAGCTGCTCTCCCTCGCAGGTGCATACTGGCACGGCGACCAGAACAGCGACCAGCTGACCCGCGTGTACGGCACCTGCTTTGCCGACAAGGAAGGTCTGGAAACCTATTTGAAGTTCCTTGAAGAAGCCGAAAAGCGCGACCATCGCCGCATCGGTAAGGAAATGGACCTCTACCACATTGAAGACCATTCTCCTGGCATGGTTTTCTGGCACCCGAACGGTACCAAGATGGTCAACGCCCTCAAGGACTACATCCGTGGTAAGATCGACCGCCGCGGTTACCTCGAAGTCATTACTCCGGAAATCGTGAACAAGACTTTGTGGATCAAGTCCGGCCACGCCGACAAGTACAACGAAAACATGTTCAAGACCATGGCTGGCGACGTTGAAATGGCTGTGAAGCCAATGAACTGCCCTTGCCATATCCAGATCTTCAACACTGGCCTCCGCAGCTGGCGTGATCTCCCGATGCGTCTTGCTGAATTCGGTAAGTGCCACCGTTACGAACCTGCCGGTACCATGCACGGTTTGATGCGTGTCCGCGGCTTCGTCCAGGATGACGCTCATATCTTCTGTACTGAAGAACAGATCGCTTCCGAAGTGGCAGACTTCTGCGCTCTCGTGAAGGAAATCTACCACGACTTCGGTTTCGATTCCATCGTGGTGAAGTTCTCCACCCGTCCGGAACGCCGCGTGGGTTCTGACGAACTTTGGGACAAGGCTGAAGCAGCTCTCGAAGAAGCAACCAAGCTGGCTGGCCTCGACTACATCTTGAACCCGGGCGAAGGCGCCTTCTACGGCCCGAAGCTTGAATTCACCCTGAAGGATTCCCTCGGCCGTGATTGGCAGTGCGGTACCATCCAGGTGGACTTCAACCTGCCCCAGCGTCTCGGTGCAGAATATGTCGGTAAGGACAACCAGAAGCACATCCCCGTTATGCTGCACCGCGCAGCCGTGGGTTCCATCGAACGCTTCCTCGGTATTCTTATTGAAGAATTCATGGGCGATTTCCCGCTGTGGCTCGCTCCGGTCCAGGCACGCGTCCTCCCCATCTCCGAAAAGTTCGCTGAATACGCCCACAAGGTGGAACGCGAACTGGTGAACGCCGGCGTCCGCTGCGACATCGACGAATCCAACGAAAAGCTTGGCTACAAGTTCCGTCAGTGCGAACTCCAGAAGGTTCCGTACAAGATCATCGTTGGCGAGAAGGAAATGGCAGAAGGCAAGGTTTCCGTCAACAAGCGTAAGGAAGGCGATAAGGGTCAGATGACCGTCGCTGAATTCCTGGCTATGACCGAAGACGATCGCAAGGTTGTTCGTTAATTGGCAGGCGTCATCCTCGCGAAAGCGAGGATTTCACTGAACTAGCATTACAAAAGTCCTCGAAGTTTTTCTTCGAGGACTTTTCAATTTTCTTGTCCAAAATAGACATTCTAAAAAGGGAGCGAGTTCTCTGAAGACTCATCCATTTTTTCACACCATTTTTCAAGAGATACTCTCTTCCAATTTAAAAGTTCAGCTGCTTTCGCCGACGAAATCTTTTCGGTTCTACACAAAGTCACAACAATATCACGGAAAAAAGGATCTTCAAAGCGATACAGCGTTTCACTCAAGGCATATGGTTCAAAGTGATTTTTAAACGAGACATTATTTTTATTCGCATACATCGCTTGAAATTTTTTTGTCACCGCAGAATACTGTTCCGAAATACCATACCTATTGCAATACTGGTGCAAAACCGTCCCATAGCTCACTTTATAAATCTGTTTAATTTTCAGCACAGCATCTATAAACGAGAATCCATGTGTTTCTTTTACCTTTTCGTAAACAATTTCTTGAGGGCACAGCAACTCGCCCGCAAATAAATTCGCCTCACCTTCTTCAGTTGAGTTTTTCTCTTCCATCGTTTCAGAACTTTTGAAAGTATCCTTATGCAAAAGGATGTGTCCAAGCTCATGAGCTATAGTAAAAATTTTTCGTTCTACAGATTCAATAGAACTATTCAAAATTATCGCTGGCCCACCATCGTTTGCCGCAACCGAGGCGCCATAGGTTTTTGAGTATTTGAAATCAAAATGAAAAAACTTAACACCTATTTTCGAAACCAACTCACAAATATCTAAAATAGGAGCACTTTGAGAGAATCCTAGTCTCTCCCTTACAACATGCGCAGCCTCAATGGGATTATCAAATTTTTCATTAGAAAACAAAAAAACATTTCCTTTTTCCGCAAACCGCTCAATTTTTAAGTATTCCTGTATTTTGTCATATGTCGAATAGAGCAAATCTTCTCGGAAAGCCCTCTCCTTAGCAGTAAGAGCATACAAAGATCGGAAACGAAAATTTTCAAAAGAGGGTTTTTCAGAAAAGAGTTGAGACATTGAGACATTCAACTTATCTGCGATTTTCTGTATAATGGAAATACGCGGATCAGACTTGTCATTGAGGCAATTGGAAAGAGTCGTCGCACTGATTTCAGCAGCCTGAGCCAACGAGGGTATAGTCCAATTACCAAGCTTCATATAACGACGAATATTTTCGCTCAACACTGATTGTTCCATTTTTCACCTCAAACACAAAAATACACTATTTGCTAATAAATTTCAATAAAAAAGCAAAGCAATTCACAAATTTTTACAAAAGACTGTAAAAAACAAAACAATCAAAAGCACAAAAACACACTAATCAGAAAATCTTAATTAAAAAAGTTTCATTTCACCCTTGACACAAGAGTTTTCTAGTTGTATATTATCCATCGTGGGACATGTTGTCCCCATTGACCCAAAAGGGAAGCGCCCCAGAGTTCTGAACCAACTCCGAGGCGCAGTCGAGATTTCGCTATAGACGACCTCGAGCATCTCGTAATATAGCATAATTTTCCCTAACATTCAATTATCAGGATAATTTGCCTAGGGTAAATTATGGTTTTAAGACATAAAACAAATCTATTCCAGCTCTACTCTGAGCTATACAACGAACTACGAAAGCACAAAATCAGCTTTTCTAAAAGCGGATTTCCTCGCTTCAAAAAGTCGTTTTTCGTACACAAAAAACCATCCGAAATACTCCCCTTTCGAAATCGGTTGCAAAGCAGAAATAAAAGTACGACTGCATTATGCACATTTTGTGACGATGAGTTCATTTACCCTCGTCTAAAAAAACTTAAGGAAGATTTACCCATATACAAAGAATATTACGCCATGGTCGTTTTCGACTTAAGTCCCCGAGTCGAATGGAAAACCGAACAGCAACGTTTTAACATATGTCTAAACCAGATGGCTGCAATTTATTTGGCAATCAACGGGGTTAAGCTTATCGGAAACTTTCGTACTGGAGATCACTCTACTTATAGCGCCCTGCGCAGTTATCCTAACGGAACGCCATTCTACATAGGTACGCTTGGTTGCATAAAGAAAAAAGATCCTAGCGATATTTTCTGCTTTGAACAAAAAATCCTTCTAAGTCGCCCCAAAGAATGCTGGCTATACGGAAATGAAAACAAACAAATCACCAGTATCCTAAAGGAAAATAACATAAAATACGAGGTGTTTAAAGATTACAGAACAAAATCCTTTGCAAAAAATCCGGAGGGCGTAAATGTCTGATACAAAACACGATTACAGAGTCAAGGTATTTATGCAAAAAGTCAAAGGGTTCTTTTCTAGAGGGTTAGACAAAATCTTTGAACGAGCAAGAAAAGAAGCCTCCCAATACAAAGAAAATTGGCAAACAGTAAACCTAAATTCATTTGTAGAAAAATTCGCTCCTGGAGCAAAAGGTGAAATTAGCGAAGATGGCCGTAAGATATACTACAACAACAAGGAAAATAGCTTACGGGTCATAACTGATGTTGTCGGAGGATTCTGTAGATTAGTGGACACTTCGAAAACAGGTAAAGAACGTTTTCTCGACATCAACGGGAAGGATGCAAGAAATTATATTAACGAGAAAGGAAAAACGCAAGGCCGATCTCGCGATCAATTCAATGAAGCAACGCATTTTAGAATTCTAAAAAGGAAGGAGATGTGATTATGCAAAAAAACAATAATCCTTTACACTACATGCTTGTCCCCCTCAACAAACAGGCTCTTGAGGTTGATATGGAGCAAAACGGTGACCCTTGCACAGGAAATTTTAAAGAATGGTCTCTAACAGAAACTCAAACTTGCGCGTTAACAAACACTCTATTCTTTGACTTCTGCGAAAAGTTTGACATTTTCATTGATATCGGTGAGGATAGAATTCTTAAGCAAGAATTCATCTCTGAAGCACTAAACATGGCAAAAGAATTTGAGCAATACTGTACAAAGGAATATCAGAAAGATGCCGTAAAAAAGGTTGTGGAAGCGTTAGAATTCGCAACTTCAACAAATATGCCCGTATGGTTCTGGTTCTAAAATGGCAGAAAACTATTGCTACCAGAAATTTCTTAATCTAAAGGACACTGAGTCCATTAGACTTAAGGATTTACATGGCGATTTCTAATCGCTAACGCATAATGTTGAACTTTTTCAAAAGATACTCATTTGGTGTTAGGTAGTCAAGCCTTTTTCTTGGTCTATTGTTCA